>CANRIY010000011.1 GCA_947630775.1 uncultured Clostridia bacterium
CTGTGCTCCCATCCCTCACGCATATAACTCTGTCATTTGAACCATCCTCTTTTGTTCCATTATATTGCACCAGTTTCAGTGAGCTGTACGCAGTATGAACGGCAATTCCCGAAGAATCTCGCGGGGGATAAGCAGTACGCTATAGCGGCGAGATCCTTCGGGACATTCTTCCGCGGACTTCGTACGACCGACTGGCTCAGGATGACGCCGCATCGTTGCCCACCCAGTGGGTCTATGAGATCCGCTCGGCTTCGCCTCGGGATGAGGCCGACCCAAAGGGGAAAACCGTTGTACTGTCCTTGCCCGCGCGGTTTTTCACAAAAATTTAATTTCCGTAACAAGACGGACAAAAAAATTTTCTTGCGTAACGGAATTCCCTGTGATATAATAAGGATGAACGCAAATACTGAACATGAGGCATGGTATGAAAAAGAGAACATTCTTTGGGATAAGCGCGGCGCTCATTTTGGGGATCGCCCTTTCGGCAAGCGGTTGCGGCCTGTTTTCAAGGTCGGGCGAGGCGGACGACAATTACCCCTACGATATCGCCGTTCAGGAAGGGTATGAAGGGACGGAAGGGGAATGGCTCGCCGGACAGGAGACGGGTTCCACCCTCTATTGGCGGATGTGGGAGGAGGCGAAATCGGATGGCTCCTTTTCGGGGACCTACTACGAATTTTTGCAGTCGCTGAACATCGCTCCCGATCTTCAGTCCGCGCTCCGCTCTGTCGTGAGCGTCGTCGCTCACATCAACTCCACAACGGGGAGCGCGGGCTCGGGCGTCATTTTAAGCCTCGAAAGCAGCGGGGATATGTTCGTCATTACCAACTATCACGTCGTCTATAACAACTATACGGGAAAGACCTGCAGCGAGATCGATCTGTACCTCTACGGCGGCAAATCGGAAGCCAACATGCTGGCGGCGGAATACTATGGCGGATCGATGAAACAGGACATCGCGCTCTTAAAGGTGAAGGGTTCTACCCTTGTCACCGAATCGGACGGCGATACCCACACCAACGCCGAAGCGATCGCCGAAAGCGCGGCGGCGCCCGCAAAACTCGGAAATTCCGACGAACTCTCCGTCGGCGAGAGCGTCTATGCGGTCGGGAATCCCGAAAATTCGGGGGTCTCTGCCGTTCAGGGCATCGTTTCCGTCGATGCGGAGTATGTCGACATGCAGACGATCGACGGTTCTTCCGAAGTCTAGATGCGCGAGATCCGCACGGACGCGGCGGTCAACCACGGCAATTCGGGCGGCGGGCTCTTCAATGCGGCGGGGGAACTTGTCGGCATCGTCAATGCACGGAGCGAAAAGGACGGAGTCCTCGGGTTCGGCTATGCGATCCCCGTCAATACGGCGCTCGCCGTGGCGAATAATTGCAGGGCGAACGGGGGCGTGCTCAAGAGCGCAAAACTTGGCGTCAGCGTCGCGACGGAAGAAAGCCATTCCGTCTACGATGAAAAAACGGGCAAACTTTACAAATCGGAGAAGGTCGTGATCCGCTCCGTCGATAACGGATCCGCCGCGATTGCCGGGGGAGCCGATGTGGGCGATACCTTCGTCTCCGCCACCCTCAACGGCAAGACGGTGCAGCTCACCCGCAGATATAAACTCACCAACCTTCTCCTCGAGGTGCGGAAGGGGGATACGCTTACGCTCGTCGTTTCGCGGGACGGCAAGGCGGTGACCCTTGAACTGACGTTCGACAGAGACAACTATTTTACCTCTTAAAGGAAAATTTCCAAAAACGCTTGACAGACGTAGGGATTTTTGTTATAATCCCTATGATGCAGGAATCGCCTAGCGGTATGGCGTCAGCTTCCCAAGCTGATTCCGGCGGGTTCGACTCCCGTTTCCTGCTCCATAAAAAACAAGACGCCTTTGCGGCGTCTTGTTTTTTATTGTATTTCTTGGCTACCCCTTGAGGGGAAGCTCCGCCGCAGGCGGTGAGGGGGTGTCTTGCCGCCCTTTCAAGGGAAGCATGTCGGCGAGGCCATCCTCTTGCTGCCCCTTTCAGGGGAAGTGGCCCGCAGGGCCAAAGGGGTTCCCAAAACCCCTCAGTCTCGGCTGCGCCTCGCCGGCTCCCCTAAGAGGGGCGCCAAGGGCGAAAGACTCAATACCGTTCCAAAAATTCTGCAGGCGTCACGATTTCGGGATGCGTCACATCCGTATCTTTGAAATCTTCATCACCCGACATAACAAGATCGACATTCTCAATGATTGCAGTGTAAAGAATGGGGTAGTCCTTCGGATCGCGGATAAAAAACTCACCTTCTTTGATTTGTTCAGGCGTATACACGAGATCGAAAGACAGTTTTTCGAGAAACTCTTCGAGTGCTCCGATCTTGTCCGGAGATTTCCGCCTTACCACATCTTTGAGTTCGGAGACCACATACGAGGGAATGACAAGCTCATGGGTAAACAGACAATGCTGAAGTGCCTTTGCCGCTCTCCCGTTTGGGAAAAAGATTGCGGAAAAGAGCACATTCGTATCTACCATAACGCGCATGGGAAGCCTCACTTTTTGAGGAATGCCGCGACTTCGGATTCGTCACGGAGACCGAGACGTTCCGCTTCGCCCGCAAATGCGGATTGCACTTCTTTCAGGGCAAGCATAGAGGAATTGGCAATCACCACCCGTCCGTCGTCTTCGAGGACAAAAGCGACCTTGCTTCCCTCGGTGAGCTTCAGATACCTGCGGAGTTCCAAAGGGATCGTCACTTGTCCCTTTGAAGATACCTTCGTGACTTCTACCATAACACACCTCACTTTGAGTAAAGAAACCCTTACTTTCTTTACTTCTATTATACCCGATTTTCGGAAAATGTCAACACTCTATCAAAATATCTTTTTCGGAGGCAATCATGGTGCGGGCGCGGAGACTGCCTTTGCCATAACATCATTGGCACAATCGTGAAATCGGGTGGAAATGTCAAGCGAATCGGAAGGTTTTGCGGTATTTTGTTGGAGAGATTTGCGGTGTTTTGTTGGAAGGATTTGCGGTGGTTGCATTCCGTGTTTTATAAAAATCGCCCCGCCGCAGGGCGGAGCGTTGCGCGTCGTGGAATGGCGCGGGGGGAGTGGCGTACTCGCTCCCGTCCTCATCCCGAGCGAAGCGAGCGGATCTCATAGACCCGCGGGCGTCCGTACTTACGAGGGGATTCGCTCGCCCCTTACAGGGCTCGGAATGAGGGGAAAACCCTTGCAGGGCTCGGAATGAGGGCCGTTCATTCCTTAGTCTTGGTTTTGATATTTTTTCAGGGCTTCTTCCTCTTTGCCGTATGCCTCGAGGAGGCTGTTGTATGCGAGGCCTGTGTACTTAAAGCAGAACACGGCGGGCGTCTCAAACATTCTCGCCTCGTTTGCCGGGTTGGTCTTGACGATCTCCTTGATGGAGCCCGCGAGTGCGGTAAGCGGCGCCTGCTTCCTGTAAGCGAACATCGAATCGGGATAGCCGCTGGCGTCGATAAACTGGATCCACGAATCGGAATAGGTGAACATCGTACTGTCGCGTACGGCGTTGAGGCCGCACTGTATGCGGAGATTGAGCTCACGGTCGGATCTTGTAAGAGTGACCATGTTCAGAACCTTCATTGCATAGGCAAGGTTGGCGGAGCCATTGCCCCTGAAGTCGCAGAGCCTCAAATAATTGTAGGCGGTATTATATCTGAGCGGTCTTCCGCCCACGTTTGCCTGCCCGACTTGGGAAAGAAACTCCTGCACGGTGCGGCTGTCTCCTGCGAGCGCCGCTTTCTCCATTTCGCGGGCAATATCGTAGTAAGCCTCCCAAAGGACCTTTGCCTCTGCCGCAACGGTCTCGTTGACGGTGCCGTCGTCGTTATAGTATTGCATATCCGAGAAGCCCTCGGGAGTAAGCATGTCCTTGAACGCACCCTCAGCGCCGTACTTCTGATAGTCGACAAACTCTTGCATACGGTCCATGAAGATGGGGAATTGCGTGCCCGTATAGGTAAGCTCCGCCTGTGCGTCACGGCCGATCGTGAGTGCCATGACGAGGGAGACCGCAGCTTCGATTTTCCACGCATGGTCGGCGGTGTAGTGTGCGACTTGTCCGTTGACCGCAAATCCGAGGGAGTCCGTATACGCACCCCACTTGTCCTGACGGAGAAGCTGGTTCGTACAGATCGCCGCGGCGTCATAGATCTGCAGACCTTCCGCAAGATCGATCCTCTGGATCTTGTCGTCGTTGGCATCGATGCCGCTGCCCTTCGCCGTTGCGCCGTTGGAGTAAGTCACCATCTCGTAGTTTGCTCCCTTGATGCGGGAGTAGAGCGCATAGTTTTCGGAGACGGGAGTCGGTATCTGGCCGAAGGTGAGGATATCGGGATCGATATCGTTTCTCGTAGCCGCATCCCATGAGCCCGCCCCGTTGAAGATACATCTGCCCGCGCAGAACTGTGACCAACCGCTGGCGGTGGAATACCCATCCGAATCGCCCGTGTTATTCGCGTTCCAGTCGGAGGCGAGAGCGAGGAAGGCGCCGTAAGTTTCGATGAAATTCTCGGAATTGTAGCCGTACTGCACACCGACGTAGCGGGTCGTACCGTCAAGATTCATTCTCGGCAAGACATCCGCACTGTCACCCGCATATTTTCTCCAATCCTCGGGGTTCTGGATATTGATCTTGCTCATATCGTTCATTTCGACGACCTTGCCACTTTTCACGGATGCACAACTCGCGGAGAGATCGTTGATGATGTTTGCGTCGTTACCAAACAGCCAAGGGAGGAGATAGAGCGTAGAGCCGTTGATCCCGCCGAGCCCCTCATGTTGCTCGCCGCCGTAGATGACGCAGTGCTCCGTCCTGCCGCCCGCCGTCACGGGCACGCCGCCGTAGCCGTCCGCCTCGCCGCCCGTAACGGGCTGCCAGTCGAAGGTGTTGAGGTAGTACGTCATCGCCCAGATGAGCGCCGAATATTCCGCATAGGTGTAGACGATGTGCCCCATCGAGCTGTCGTAAAGGGCGTTGGGATCCTTGGAATCCGTCACCTCAAATGTTTCGTCGGGGAACCCGGGGATGGTGACCGTATAGCCCTGCCCGCCCGTGTACTCTTCGCAGAGGAGCGCAACGGGATCTTTGCCCTCGAGTGCTTCATAATAGGTGTTGAAACGGAAGAAATTGAAGGGGAAATAGGTCGTAGGGACGCCGATATTGATGATCGGGGCGATCCCGCCCGCCGTTGCCGTCATGGTTTTTCCGCCGTCATAGGGGTTTGTGTACTCGCCGCCGGCCGCATATTGCACGACGCCCTCAGCGGGGAATTTTTGGCGGAGACCTGTGTCGGCAGTATATTTGCGTCCGGACGCAAGTTCGCCATCGCTATCGCCCTTGGCGCCCCTGACGTTGCGTTCCTCATTCGGAAGGGTGGTCGTGAGCGCCTTCTTCATCTCGGGCGTGAAGAAGTTCCTGTTGTAGCCAAGCGAGAAACTTTGATAGTCCTTGGGGAGCCCGTAGAGGCCGGCTTCCTCGTGCCCCTCGTCGGTATACAGTTTGTTTTGTGCGGCATCGTAAGAGACGGGCTGACCCATGGTGTAGGCATTTGCTCCCGTCGCCCTGCCCCGGATGAAGGAGTAATAGGAGAGAGGGTTCTTCCAGATCTGCCCGAAGGATTCTTGGTTGAGCGCCTTCGCCGCATTTCCGCTGAGGGCGGGATCCGCGCTCACGACATCGAGATACCGGGAAAGGTCGAGCACCCGCCCCGTTTCCGCATAGGAACGCACATAGCGGGGCGAAATATAGATGATATCCCCAACGTTATTGTTTGCCCAGTCCCTATCAAGATTTGTGAAATACTCATTCCTATCCGTCATGTAATTGAGTTTGACCCGATAATCGGTCCCGTGCGCTTTGTTGTATTTCGCCATCCAATCGTCGCAAAGACGCCGGTTGATCTCGGCATCGGCGGAGCTGCAGAACATGGAGACCTGAAGCGTTCTGGAGTCCGTGCCGGCACCGGGCGTGCCCGCCATGTATCCGTCGCTCTGCGTTCCGCTGCCCGGCGTGTCCTCGCCGCTGCCCGGTGTGTCTCCGCCGTCGCCGTCGCCATCGCCGTCACCGTCACCGCCCGGAACAACGATGCCCGGCTTTTCGGTCCCGGATCCTTGGGATCCGCTGTTTTGTGAGTTGTCCGATCTGTCCGATTTTCCGGAGGAGCAGCCGCCGAGCACCAGTGCGGCGCCGAGGAGGACTGCCATCAGAATTGCCGTGATCTTTTTCATCATGTCTTCTCCCAAACCAAAGATTTCAGTACGATTATAAAATAAGAGGAAAGAATTGTCAAACAAAAAGCTTTTCTTTTACAAAAAAACGCTCCGCCGCAGGGCGGAGCGCAGCTTTCTGCGTTTCCAAAAATTATTTATTCGTAAAACTTAAGATTTTTTCGGTAATGCCGAACACGACGATGAGGTCTCCCTCTTCGAACACATAATTGCCGTCGATGGAGGAGAGCACGTTGTTGCCCTTTTTGACGGTGAGGATATTCATGCCGTATTTGACGCGCGGGTTGACGTCGATGAGCTTCTTTTTGACCCACTTTTTGGGAGTCTCCATCTCGAAAATGGAGTGTTCGCTGTCCAGTTCGATGAAGTTGACGACGTTCGCCGCATTCAGCGTGACGGCGAGCTTTTCCGCAATATCCTTGTCGGGATAGATGACTTCATCCGCGCCCGCACGCATCAGGAACTTCCGCTGGATCTCGGTGGAAGCCTTGGAGACGACCCGCTTCGCCCCTAAATCTTTGAGATTGGACGTGATCTCGAGGGAAGACTGGAAATCGTCGCCGATCGCGACCACGCACACGTCGAAAGAGGGGATGTCGAGCGCGCGGAGATTGTCGATGATCATGCAGTTCGTGATGAGGGCGTTCGTATAGTGGGAAGCGAGGCCGTTGATCGTGTCCTCGTTTTTATCTACGATCATGACCTCGTCGCCCATGCCGAGGAGCTTCTCCCCGAGCGTGCGGCCGAATTTTCCCATGCCGATCAAAAGTACGGATACCATGTTCTTTCTCCTTTCTTGATTAACCGATGAATATGATCTCGACGGGGCGACGGATCTTCGCCTCGGAGAGTTTCTTTCTGCCGAATGCCATTGCGATTGTGAGCACGCCCACCCGTCCCGCATACATCAAAAGCGTGAGGATGATCTTGGAAGCGACGGAGAGCGCGGGGGTGAGCGAGAGGCTGAGCCCGACCGTGCCGAGCGCCGAGACGGATTCGAAGAGCACCGCCTTGAAGGAATAGGACTCGATCGCACAGATCGTCATTGCCGCGACGAGAATGATGGTAAGATACGCCGTAAAGACGGCGAGCGCCTGCACGAGCTGGGACTTGTCCACACGGCGTTTGCCGATGTTGATGTCCTGCTTTCCGCGGAATGCCGCCACCATGCCCATGATCATCACGGCAAACGTGCCCACTTTGATGCCGCCCGCCGTCGAGCCCGAGCACCCGCCGATGAACATCAAAATGACCGTGAGAAGGTACCCGCTCTCGGACATGGTGGTGTAATCCACCGTATAGAAGCCCGCCGTGCGCGCCGTCGTGGCGTTGAAGATGGCACAGAGGAATTTTCCCCCGACGCCTTTATCCGCATACCCCACATTCCAGTCGAAGGCGAGGAAGAGACCCGTCGAGACGACGAGCAGGATCCCGCTCACGAGCAGGATGAATTTGGTATAAAACTGGAATTTTTTGGGATTTCCCTTGCAGTTGAAGATGTCCCCCCACACGCAGAAGCCGAGCCCGCCGATGATGATGAGTGCACAGACCGTGAGGCTCACGAGGGGATCGGAAGCGTAGGCGGAGAGTGACCCGCTCGCCCCCATGAGGTCGAACCCCGCATTGCAGAAGGCGGAGACGGAGTGGAATACCGAAAAATAGATGCCGTTCCCGACCCCGAAGTCGGGAATAAATCGGATGGATAGGAGCCCCGCGCCGACCGTTTCGATGAGAAGCGTCCCTATGACAATGCGCTTGACGAGCGTCTTGACCCCGTTGAGACTGCTGCCGCCGAGCGAGCGGATGACCGCGCTGCGCTCATACAGCCCGAAGCCCCGCTTCACCATGATAAAGAGGATGGAGACGATGGTCGTAAAGCCGAGCCCGCCGAGCTGGATCAGAAGAAGAATGACGATCTGCCCGAAGAGCGTCCAGTGGGTGAAAGTGTCGAAGGGGACGAGCCCCGTGACGCAGGCGGCGGATGTAGCGGTAAAGAGGGCGTCGATATAGTCCGTCCCGCCCGTCCTCGAAGCAAAGGGCAGCACGAGAAGAACGCTCCCCGCAAGGATGACGATGAGGTATCCCAGCGCGAGGTAACGCCATATGCTCATTTTCGGTTTTACGTTGAATTTCATCCGCTGTTCCTCGGTGCAACATCTATATTTTATCAAATCGCAGAGGAATTATCAAGTGTTTTTGAGGAGAAATGTCCCGCCGCCGCGGAGAGAGTGTTTTGTATCACGCATGGAAAATTTTTACGGTTTTTGAAAACAGGCCAAAAACACAATACAAAAGCGGAATAAGATTTGGTAAAATAAAAGAAAAAACGGAGGAAGAAAGAAATGGAAAATTATTTGCATCAGATTGAGCCGTTGTTTTTGGAACTGTGCCGTGAGACCGGCGCGGCGGCCACGCTATGCGACGCGCCCGGAAACATCATTGCCCATTGCGGCGGCGGGGCGGATGCTTGCCGCCATATGCGCCGCAACGGGACATTGCTTGAGGCGTGCAATGACTGCGACAAGGCAGCCCGCAGGCGTCTCGCGGAGGGGTGCGACCTCTTTGGATACGTCTGCCACGCGGGGCTCTTGGAAGTGGCGGCTGCCATCCGCGGCAAGGACGGCACCTTGGAAGGATACATCATTATGGGAAAATTTCTTGCGGTGAATGCGGTGGAAGCGACAAAAAAAACGTATCGGAAGCTGCTTTCCCGCACCGATCTCGATCATTCCGCCCTGCGTGCTTCCTTCCGCGCACTTCCGATTTTGAAGACGGGGGAGCTGAAAGACGCCATCCGTTTTCTCGCGGAAATTGCAAGGAAGTTTGCGGCGGAAGGGCTCATGAAGGGCTTCTGCGACCCTGACATGCAACGGATCATCCAACTGGTCGGGATGAGCGAAAAGGAAAAGGTGACCTGCGAGGCTCTTTACGGTACGCTCGCCATGTCACGGCGTCCGCTCGGGAGAAAGGTCGAACGATGCTGCGGAGAAAAACTCGACGCGTTTCTCGACCAGCGGACCATGATACGGGCGGAAGACCTTCTCATGAACACCTCTTTCAGCGTGGATACGATCGCGGAACAGCTCGGGTACGATCTATCTTCTTTTATCAACTTTTTCAAGCGCCTGTACGGCGACACCCCGGGGAATTTCCGAAAATTCGGGCAGGGCAGGACGGTCCGTTTCGAAAGCGCTCTCGCCGCCCGTTCCCGCTTTCTCATCCCGATTTGATTTTTACCGTCACAAAAAGCACAAATTTGTAGTACAATACGGGTTTTTCCGCTCTGAAAAAAATTTCCGAAAATTTTTTTGTTTAGTAAAACGGTTTGCCATTTGCAAGCCGTTTTTATTTCTGCTACAATAGAATTACGAAGGATAAGAGGTGGAAGATGAAATACGGCGAGTGGCTGAATATCTGGCTCGAGGACTATGTGAAGCCCGTCGAGAAGGAGAGGACTTACAGGGCGTATCAGGATACGGTCCGTCTGCGGCTTGAACCCATTTTCGGGGAGACCGAGCTCGACGAACTTGACGTCTCCTATATCCAGCATTATATTACGGGGCTCTTGGAGCACGGGAATCTCCTCACGGGCGGGCCGCTCTCGGCAAACAGTATCAGGTTGATTTTCAGCGTGTTTCGTAACTCCCTGCGCCGCGCCTATAATTTGGGCTATGCGGAGAAGTACATCGGAGACAAACTCACGTTGCCCAAAGCTCCCGAGACGGAAGTCATCGTGTTTACGGAGAGCGAGCAATCTCAAATAGAGAATGAAATTGCGAAGATGCTGCAAAAGCGTTCTTCGCGGCACAAGCTCAACGGCATCATCATCTGCCTGCACTCGGGGCTTCGGATCGGGGAACTTTTGGCTCTTGAATGGGAGGATATCGACTTTGAGAATGCCCTCATGACGATCAGTAAGACCTGTCGGGACGGAAAGGACGCAAACGGAAACTATCTTAAAATCGTCGACCGACCCAAGACGTACTCCTCCCGCCGCGTCATTCCCTTGCCGAGCTGTCTCATGGCATTGCTTTCCGGGATGAAAAAGGAGAGCAAGTCAAATTATGTCATCTCCGACAAGAACGGCGGCACCGTGCGGGTTCGGTCCTTCCAGAGAAGCTATCAATTATTATTAAAGAAGCTCGGCATTCCGCATAAGAAGTTCCACGCCCTCCGCCACACCTTTGCGACGCGGGCAAACGAGCGGGCAATGGACGACAAGACGCTCTCGGAAGTCCTCGGGCACAGATCGCCCGTCATTACATTAAAGTTGTATGTTCACTCCCTCCTCGACCACAAGCGGAGGATGATGGAGCAGGTGAACGGATAAGCAAAACGAAAGAGCCCGCCGGCAAGAGCGCCGACGGGCTTTTATGTATGAAAAAAGCCGTCTATTATCTAATTAGGCGGCTTTTTTACGAGTGCATTATACTACACACCCCCGCTTCTGTCAATACTTTCTGCAAAAAAATTTCAAAATTTTTCAGAATCTGTTCAATATTGTCATTTTCCGTCGGGATCGGCGCTTTTTTGTTCCTCTAATTAGATATTAGACGCACATATTCGGGGAAAAGAGCCCCAAAATCGTACCACAAAGTGAACGGGCGAGGCGCAAGTCCGTTGTTTTGTGTTTTTATTTGGAAGTTAGGTAAAACGTTTTACCTATCAAAATATGTAAGGAGGAAACAGAATGAAAAAGAGAAGTTTGGGCTGTATTGTATTGTCGCTCATTCTCGCACTCGGGTGTTTTGCGGGATGCGGCGGCGAAGATACCAAGCCCGGCACCGATCCCGCTCCCGGCCCCGAGGAACAGGCCCCGCTCAATTATACGGTGACGTATGATGTGGGCGCGGAAGCCAAGGCGGCGGGGGTCACGGTCACGCCCGGGACGACGCTCGTGATGAACGGAGAGCGGGCAGTCAAGCCGCAGGAGAGCTATTGGGAGGGCCATGAGCTCGTGGGGTGGTTCAACGGCAGCAACGAATGGAATTTCGCGACCGACAAGGTCACTTCCGACCTCACGCTCACTGCGAAGTGGCAGATCACCGACGCCCAAAACATCGCCGAGGCGTATGAGGAAAACCTCAACTGGGGGAAGGAACGCCATCTCTACGTCCACTATCTCCGTGCCGCGCATGACGCGACCGAGAACGGCAGGACGAATGACAGTTATGATGCCTCGACGTATTCCTACGATACGCCCATCGAATCGGACGTCTATGGCGACTGGGGGCTCTGGGTATGGGAGTACAATCCCGTCCCGAGCGAAGGCAGGACCTTCTATCCCATGAAGATCGACGAGAGCGGCGCCGTGTACGACATCTATCTCGACGGCTCTTGGGACGACGGCGGCTGGGACAGTGCGGAGCGCACCCACAAATCGAGCCATGTCAACTATTCCAATACCAACTACATCGGCATCCAGCTCTTCTCGCACGACAGCCGTCTGCACGGACAGGGCTTCTGGGTGAACGACAGCGGCGATATCACCTTCCAGCTCGAAAAGGCAAGGCGGGAAAAGGGCGATTACCACTGGTTCATCCGCCAGAACGAGGGACAGTCGGGGACGCCGACCTATGAATCCTACGTCGTGTTCGACCCGTATGCGGGGCTCGAACCGGGGGCTGCCGTTTCCCGTTATGATGTCATATCGAACAAGGGCAACAGCGATCTCTACCCGCAGCAGGACGTTGCGGAGGGTTGGGATGAGAACTCCGTCGGCTATCAGATCTTCGTTGCGTCCTTTGCGGACAGCGACAACGACGGCATGGGGGATCTCCGCGGGATCATCGGAAAACTCGACGAACTCAAGACCTTCGGCGTGGATACCCTCTGGCTCACCCCCTTCCAGCAGTCCAACAGCTATCACGGCTACGACATTCAGGACTACTTCACCGTCGATCCCCGCTTCGGGACCCTCGAGGACTACAGAGAGCTCCTCACCGAGGCGCACAAGCGCGGCATGAAAGTGCTCATGGACTTCGTGCTCAACCATACTTCCACATCCAACCCGTGGTTCGTGAAGAGCTCCAAACTGCAGAAGGAGACGGTCAAGATGCCCGACGGCTCCCTCAAAGTCATCGATTACCGCAGCTTCTACACATGGCAGAGCGAGGAATATGTGAATTCTCTCACCGATCCCGCGGCGAAAAACCAGTGGTATAAGGACAGCAACGGCTATTACTTCTACTCGTCCTTCGGCTCCTCGATGCCCGAACTCAACTTCGACTATCAGGCAGTCCGCGACGCCATTCTCGATATCGCCCTCTACTGGATGAGCTTCGGGCTCGACGGTTTCCGTCTCGACGCGGCGAAGCACATCTACATGGTCAACGAGAATCCCAACCATTCGAGCCAGATCGTGCGCGACTATTCGGACGGTTCGGTCATCGGCTCGACGGCGGGCGACTACTCCTACGACGTCAAGAAGGACGCGAACTTCTTCCTCGAATTCAACGCCAAGCTCAAGGCGAGCTACCCGAACGCGCTTCTGCTTGCGGAGAACTTCAACGGCGACCCCATCCATATCGCACAGCTCTATGAAGGGCTCGACAGCCAGTTCAACTTCAATTTCTACTACGACATGTCGGGCGCCATCGCAACGGTCGCCCTCGACAGCACGAACGGCAAAGACTACAACAACAAGGGCATGCAGAGCTATGTGGCGGCGCAGTTCGACTTCAATCTCTACCGCCATGACTACATCGACGGCATCTTCACTTCCAACCACGACGTCACCCGTGCCCGCAACCGTCTGACGGCGGTGCGCAATCTCGCAAAGGCGGACTGGATCGAAAAGACCATGACGGAGAGCCTCTACGAGACGACGGGCAAGCTCGCAAAACTCTGGGCGGGCATCTGCCTCTCCATGCCCGGCATCACCTGGATCTACGCGGGCGACGAGCTCGGCATGACGGGCTGCAAGACGGCGAACGCACCGGGTGAAGGGAGCGGCCATGAGGACAGATGGCTCCGCCAGCCCTACAAGTGGACGAGCGACGGCAATACCGCAAACGAGGACGGCACTTACACCTACGGCTGGGAGGACGAAGACGACCCCACCTGCTACTTCCCGATCGGCTTCAACGGCTATTACAGCGAATGGGATGAGTGGAACCAAAAGATGGACGGCCTCGAACAGCAAAAGGCGGACAAAGACTCCATCTACAATGCCTATAAGGGCATCATCGCCGCCCGCAAGCGCGCCGATTCGCCGCTTGCAAGGGGGACGGTGACCATCCTCACCTCGTCGGATTCCAAAGAGAAGGATTACAACCTCATGGTGTGGGAAGTGACGGACGGCAAGAATACGTGGCGTATGTTCCTGAATGCAAGCTCGGCGGGCAAGCAGACAAGTTATTCGGGCGGCACCCTCGTGTATGCGACGAACGGTACGGGCATCTCGGGCACGACCGTTCCCGGGTACACATTCGCGATCTATTCGGTATAAGGAGGAAGAGCATGAAAAAATTACTCAGCATCGCAATGGCAACGGCGCTCGTGGCGACCTGTGCGACGGCGGCGATCGGCGCTTCCGCCGCGGAAGGGGCCGCTCCCGCACCCGCCCAAGAGACGGCGCAGGTCTATCTTGTCCCCGGGTCGTGGTACGACGCGGCGTCGAAGGAGACCAAGTACAACACCGTCGAGGGCCTCACGGCGCTCACAACGGAGGAGAAGCAGGCGCTTCACCTCGAAGAAGGGCCCAACGTCTACAAGGCGGGGGCGGCGGGGACGGAACTTCCCGATCCCGTGACGGAAAAGAAGGACAAAGAGGGAGAACCCTTTGTGTTCCAAGGGTGGTGGTACATTGAAAACGCCACCGTCACCTATGCGGAGACCGTGCCCGAAGTGAAGGAAGATCTCTATCTGTATGCGGACTTCCGCGCGGCGCTCTCCCAGCGGCATGAACCCGCCGCGCCCACCGAGCAAGTGGGCGGGGGAGAAAAGAACTTCATGCTCATTACGCATGAGGACGGAACGGAGGACATCGTGCCCCTGCTCGTCTCGGGCACCGACGCATGGGCGGTGGACGACATGGGCTACGGCACCCCCGTGCAGTTCTTCAACGAATACTTCACGCTCAGAAAGAACGACCGCATCAAGGTGTATCTCACCAATATCGACCCCGAGAATGGCGACAAGGAACCCGTCGCCTATCCCAAGCCTCTCGTCGGCCCGTCCTATAAGTACTTCCCGAACATGCTCGAGGCGAGCGGGAGCAACAGGACGTCGAACTATCTCTTTGCGGATAGCTACGGCCTCGACGGCAGCGGCGTCGTAGAGGACGGCGAAGAGTTCGCGATGGCGTACATTCCGCAGGAAACGATGACGTTCCGCATCTACATCAAGGTCAACTATGGATCTTCGTCGACGAAGAGCGGCCAGCTCAGCGTCTACATGGAGCGGAAGGCTTAACAAGGCATAAGGAGGAAAAAAATGAAAGGAAAAAAGAAAGCATTGATCGCACTCTTATCCGCGCTCTGCATGGGTACGGCAGTCATCGGATTTGCCGCCTGCAACGAAGAGGAGCAAACTCCCCATACACACGTTGACGCGGACCGCAACGGCTACTGTGACGAATGCAACGAGCCGACCCCTCTTCCGAGCTATACCGTGACGTTCGATACGGACGGCGGCAGTGAGCTCCCCAAACAGGCAGTCGTCGAGGGGCAGAAGATCACAAAGCCCGCCGACCCCGTCAAGGACGGCTACGTCTTCGACGGATGGGTCGACAAGAACGGCGCGGCGTTCGACTTCGACATGACGGTCGCGTCCGACATCACCGTCTACGCCCGCTGGAAAGAGGCGGCGGCGACGGCAGACAGCTATTTCGACTTTGCAGACGTTGACGGCGGCGTGGCGATCTCCGCAAAGACGGGCGTCACCCTCCCGCAGGACACCGTTCTGCCCGCAACGCATGAGGGCAAGACGGTCGTGGAGATCGCGGAAGAGGGCTTTGCCTATCAGCCCGCGCTCCGCGGCCTGAAGATCCCCGCGGGCGTCAAAAAGATCGGCACACGCGCCTTCCGCGGATGCAGCGCACTCACCTCGGTCGAGGCGGAGGGCATCGAGGAGATCGGCTACGGCGCATTCAACTCCACCGCGTGGGACCAGAATCTCACCGCAGGCGAAGTGTATCTCGGAAAGACCTTCTATAGATATGCGGGAAGCCTGTTTGCGGACACCAAGGTCACCGTCAAAGACGGGACGGTCGGCATCGCCGCAGGGGCATTCCAGGGGCTCACCCGCCTCGTCGGCGTCACCCTGCCCGATACCGTCACCAACATCGGTACATATGCGTTCAGCGGAACGGGGCTTCAGTCCGTCACTTTGAACGGGACGACGCCGCCCGCGCTCGGCGCGAACGCCCTCAGCGGATTCGGCGGCAAGATCTTCGTGCCCGCGGCGGCGGTCGACGGCTACAAGGCGGCGGAGAGCTTTGCGGCATTTGCGGCAAAGATCTATGCGATCGGCACCGATACGCAGACCTTCACCGTCACCTTCTCGGCAGAGGGTGCGGAAGACGTCCCCGCGGCGCAGAGCGTCAAGGGCTTCGAAAAGGCGACCCGTCCCGAAACGGATCCCTCCAAGGATCACTATAACTTCGGCGGCTGGTACCTCGACGAGGAATGCACCAAGCCCTATGATTTCGACAGCGAAGTCACCGAAAACCTCACCCTGTACGCAAAATTCGGCAGGTTCTACGATGTCAACTTCTCGACGGGCGAAGGCGCTTCGACGGTCGAAAGCCAGCAGGTCGAAGAAGGCAAGACGGTGCAGCGCCCCGCGGCGGATCCCACCAAAGAGGGTTCGGAGTTCGTAGGCTGGTACCGCGACGAAGACTGCACGATGGAGTTCGACTTCACCGCGCCCATCCACGAAGATACCACCGTGTATGCGAAGTTCCTCGAAAAGGGAACGGACTACACGGGCACGGGCGATTATGAGGGCTGGGTCATCAAGGACGGCGCACTCGAGAGCTACACGGGCTCCCAGACGGCCATCAAGATCCCCAAGGAACTCACCCGCTTCGACAGCATCACCCAGCTCGTCAACGACAGCCGCGGCGGCAAAAACCAGATCGACCTCTTGAAGAAGATCACGTCCATCACGGTGGAGGATGGCAGCACGGCCCTCAAGGTCGAGAACAACACCCTCATGAGCTACGACGGGACGGTCATCTACTACTGCTTCAAGGCGTCGACCCTCAAATACAACAATGCGGTGAAGATCGCGCCCTATGCCTTCGCGGGCATTGCGGCGACGGGCGGCGCAAACTATATGACGCTGTTCGGCTTCTCCGAAAACCTCATCGAGGTCGGCGACTACGCCTTCTACGGCTTCACCGCCCTCAACGGCGCATACGACAGCCTCTTCGGTTCGGTGGAGAAAGTCGGTGCCTACGCCTTCTTCGATACCGCCTTTGAGACCATCTACTGCAACGCGAAGACGGTCGGCGAGAGCGCCTTCGAAGTGAACGGCAATATCGCACAGCAGTACACGAAGATCAAGGAGATCCGTCTGCCCAACATCGTCACGATCGCAGACAAGGCCTTCAAGACCACGGTTTCGAGCGCCAACAGCGCCAAGGGCGGGCTCAAAAAGGTCGTCATCGGCCCCAACTGCACGACGATCGGCATCAACGCCTTCGATTGGAACAGCTATGTTTGCAGCCTCGACATCATCCTTCAAGGCAATAAACTTCCCACCATCGCGAACGCCTCGTTCGGGCAGGGCAGCAACGAAAATCAATACGGCACCCATCGCTATGTGTATGTGAAGCAGTCCTTGCTCGAGAGCGCAAAGCACGAGAACAGCTATCTCGGCTATTATCTCGGCTTCTTCACCGAGGACGGCTGGGGACTCCGCGAGGACGGTACCTTCGCCTTCTACGAGGGCGACATGACGTCCGTCACCATGCCTGCAACGGTCAAAACTCTCGACAGCATTCTCGACATCTTCTCCACAACGGCGAACCTCGAAAAATGCACATCCTTCAACGTCGCGGCAGAGAACGATGCCTTCAAGATGCAGGACGGCGCCCTTGTCTCCAAGGACGGGAAGACCCTCTACGGCTACTTCGGCGGCGGCACGGGGAACTTTGCGGAAGTCACCGAGATCAAGCCCTATGCCTTCTACAACAAACTGCAATCGGGCGCGACGGTGAGCTTCGGCACCCCCGAAACCGTCGGCGAATATGCCTTCTATGGCTGTGCGGGTCTCACGGGCTTCACGCCGTTCGAGAACATCTCCGCCGTTGCGGCGCACGCTTTCGAAAAGAGCGGCCTCACTTCCGCTACTTTGAAGAACGCTGCCCTCACGGAGATCGGCGCAAATGCGTTTGCGGGCTGCGCAAACCTCAAACTCTATGTGAAGCTCCTCACTCCGCCCACCCTTGCCGCAAAGGCAGTGGACGCGACCTGCGAACTCTACGTTCCCGAAGAGATCGTGGATACCTACAAGGCGGCATGGACTTCCTATGCAGAGCAGGTCAAGGCGGATACCGCAACCCATGTCTACACCGTCACCTTCGATACGGATACCGAAAACGGCGGCAGTGAAGTTGCGAGCCAAAAGTATCTCACGGGCGGCAAGGTGGTAAGACCCGAGACCGATCCGACAAAGACGGGCTACTACTTCGACGGCTGGTACACCAAGAACGGCGACGGCGGCGACTGGGGCACGGAGTACAACTTCGAGACTTCGAACGTGACGGCAGACGTCACCGTCTATGCGAAGTGGACGAAGGGCGTCACCGTCACCTATTCGACGGGCGAGAGCGGCGCGGAAGTTGCAAGCGAAATGGTCTATCCCGGAAAGGCTCCGACGAAGCCCGAAGATCCCAAGTGGTCGTCGCACGTCTTTGGCGGCTGGTATAAGGATCAGGCTTGCTCCGACGGGCAGGAATTCGACTTCACAAAGGATACGATCTCCGAGGATACCACCCTCTACGCGAAGTGGGAGAGCGGCAAGAGAGTCGTCTTCTCCACGGGCGACGGCGGCTCCGAAGTCGATGAGCAGGCAGTGCTCCCGGGCGAAAAAGTCACCCGTCCCGCAGAGGACCCGACCCGTCCCGGTTACAAGTTCGTCGACTGGTACACCAAAGACGGCACCGACGGCGACTGGGGCGAAGTCTTCAACTTCGAGACCTACGAAATGGGCAATACCGATCTCACGATCTATGCGAAGTGGGAAGAGGACTTCTGGCAGGTCGACGAAGACGGCAAACTCACCAACTACTACGGCCCGACCGAAACGGTCGTTCTTCCCGCAACGGTCAAGTCGATCGATAAGATCCTCGACATCTTCGGCACCGCGGCCAAGCTCGCAAAGTGCACATCCTTCACGGTGGCAGAAGAGAGCACGTCCTTCAAGATGCAAAACGGCGCACTCCTCTCCTACGACGGCACGACGCTCTATGCCTTCTTCGGCGATGAAGCTGCCGAGCTCGCATGGGCGGACGTCACCGCGATCGGCGAATACGCCTTCTACGGACACCTTGCGACCGCCAAGACGCTCTCCTTCTCGAAGGATCTCGCCACTGTCGGCAAGGGCGCATTCGAGAGCTGTGCGGGCATGACCGATTTCACCCCGTTCGAGAACGTAACGACCATCGGCAAAGACGCCTTCAAGTCCACCAAACTCGTCGATATCGTCTGGAATGCCACGACAATTTCGGCGTCGTTTGCAAGCATCACAACGCTCCAGACAGTCAAATTCATGAAGGCCACCACGATTGCGGATAACGCTTTCACGGGCTGCACCGCGATCAAAGAGATCCGTCTCGGCGACAAGATGAAGACGATCGGCAAGGCGGCATTCTACTCGGCAGGCAACGGAAAGCACCGCGTCGACGTGTACGTCTATGCGACGACGCCTCCTACGCTCTATAAGACGTCGAGCGTCAAGTCCGCAGAGCACCCGTTCGGCGGCGACGGCTCCAAGAACTATGTATACTTCCACGTTCCGAGCTCCGCACTCTCAACGTATAAGCAGTCGACGCGCGTTAACTGGAACTGGTATACGGGCACGCACTATTCGGCGATCACCGTCAATGTCACCTATCACATGGGTGAGGGCGAAGGCGCGCCCGCGGCTCCTACGGCAGATGTCTATTGGGGCGCGACCTTTGCAGAACCCGCTACCCCGAAGTGGAAGGGCAAGATCTTCGCCGGTTGGTACACCGACGCCGATTGCTCCGAAGGCCACGAATATACCGCGTTCGGCACTGTTATTAAAGAAGAGTCCCTCGAGCTCTGGGCGAAGTGGGAAGATAACGGTCTCTGGGTCGAATTCTCGACGGGCGAAGGCGCTTCCACCATCGATTGGCAGGCGGTCCGCTCGGGCGAAAAGGCCTCCGAGCCCGATGCTCCTACGAAGGCGGGCTATGAGTTCCTCGGCTGGTACACGAAGGACGGCACCGAAACGGGCGACTGGGGCGAACAGTTCAACTTCGAGAGTGAGATCACGCAGAATACTACGCTCTACGCGAAGTGGGAACAGGGCGCGCTCGTCACCTTCGATTTCAACGGCGGCAACAAGCCGAGCGGCTTCACGACGCCTGTGACCGTCAAGAAGGGCGATCACGTTCCTACACCCGCCAAGAACCCGACCCGCAGCGGCTGGACGTTCGAAGGCTGGTGGACGCAGGACGGCGACGAAACGGGCGAATGGGGCAGACAGTTCAACTTCGAGACAGATACCGTCTCCGAGGATACCACCCTCTACGCGAAGTGGAACCCGTGGGTGCTCGATGACGAAGGCTATCTGAAGTCCTATGCGGGCGATAAGACGGGCACCATCGAGATCCCCGCGAATATCAAGCTCAAGGATATCACAGGGCTCCTCGGAACGTCTGTCAACAGCTTCCCGAAGGATGCGATCACCATCACCGTGGCGGATGGAAATACCGACCTCAAAGTGGTGGGCAGCGCCCTCGTCTCCTACGACGGCAAGACGCTCTACTACTACTTCGGAACCGATGCAAGCTACTCGTCCGAGGCCATTGAGACCCTTGCGCCTTACGCGTTTGCCGTGAGTAGCTCGTTCACAGCCAAGGATACCCTCACGGGCGTCACGCTTACAAAGGTCACGGCGATCCCCGCATACGCATTCTACAACCGCGGCGGGCTCGAAACGCTCTCCTTCGGTACGCTCACCGAGATCGGATCGAACTCCTTCAGCGGCGCGAAGATCACATCCTACGATCTCTTCAAAGACCTCGCGGCGATCCCCGAACGTGCATTCACGAGCGCGATCTTCACAGAAAAAGAGATCACGGTGAATGCCGCAACGATCGGCGAAATGGCGTTCTACAAGGCGGGCTTCACCAAACTCACCCTCGGTGCGAACGTGACGGATATCGGCAGCAACGGCTTCAACGGGCTTGCAAACGGCGCGATCGTCATCTTCAACTGTACCTCTGTTCCCACCATCAACGCGAACTACCCGTTCGGTCACGGCGATACTTCCGCGTTCAACGGCATCTTCGTCGTGCCGCAGGGCAAAGTGGATACCTACAAGGATAGCGGCAACTTCAAGGCGAAGTACGCGGCCGCGAAGTACGTCGAGGCGGGCAGCTACGACGAGGTGGACGGCGGCTGGGTCGTCGATAAGAGCGGCAAACTCCTTGCCTACAGCGGCGATCTGGCGACGATCGTCATCCCCGCAGAGGTGAAGAGCATGGACAGCATTCTCGATATCTTCGCCGTGGGCAAGAACATCGCGACCTGCAAGAGCCTCACGGTGGCCGCCGAGAACACGAGCTTCAAGGTCGAGAACGAGATGCTTGTCGATAAGGATACGGGCAAGATCGTCTACATGTACCTCGGCACGACCGCTCCCGAAGACCTCTCGACGCTCACCGAGATCAAGCCGTATGCCTTCTACAACAAGACGGCGATCACAGAGGTGACGCTCACTGCAGTGACGAAGATCGGAGACTACGCATTCTACGGCTGCTCCGCGCTCAAGACGATCACGATCGGCGAGCATGTCACCGAGATCGGCAGCTATGCCTTCGGCAGCATCCCGACGGGCACCACCTGCACCATCAACGCGACCACGCCCCCCAAGCTCGGGACCTACGTGTTCAGCACGACGACGAGCAAAGTCACCGTGAAGGTGCCTGCGGCAAGCGTCGATACTTACAAGGCAGAATCGAGCTGGTCGCTCTACAAGTCGCGCGTTGTTGCGCAGTCCTAAGGAAACCATCCTCCATATCCCTCATTCCTTAACCACCCCCTCCATGGGAGGGGAACCGAGTTCTCGCCCCCTTCCGAGGGGAGGAGCGGCGTCATTCTCCTCAACAGCCCGATGGGCTGTGAGGGACGCCGCGACAGGAGGCGTGGCCTC
>CANRIY010000012.1 GCA_947630775.1 uncultured Clostridia bacterium
AGGAATTTTTCGGCAATAAGACGAGCTCCGAAGAGACATCTTCCCAACGGGAAACGCCCGTCCCCGCGGAGCCGCAAAGGACTGCGCCGCCCCTTTGGAGCGCCGCGACGTGTTCACGGTTGCGGGTGACAAGATCGCAGGGATATCCGCCGCGCGTCAAAAAGGCGCCGAGGCTTGTCCCCATCGCGCCCGCACCGTAAACGAGGATCCTCACAGATGAAATCCCGCGGCTGCGGCAAGCGTCTCGACCGTCTCATCGATGGTGAGCCCGCTGCAATCGACGACGATATCCGCGTATTTTTCATAGAGCGGAACGCGCTCCTTGTGGAGCTCTCTGAGATTCGTGATCCCCTTGCGCATCACGACGCCGCGGCGTAAAAAGCTCGAAATGCGCTTTTCCGTTTCGTTCGCACTGATCTCGAGATAGATGACCCTGCCGAGAGATTTGAGATGCTCCATCGCCTGTTCGCAATAACAGACACTGCCGCCCGTCGCGACGACGCAGCGGGAGACAAAGAGTCCCGAACAAACGCGGTTTTCGATGGCAAGGAAGCCCTCAGGCCCCTTTTCTTCGATGAGTGTCGGGAGGAGCTCCTGCTCCTCGCCCTGAATGATGAGGTCGGTATCGACGAAGCCGTACCCGATCTTCTTCGCAAGCAATACCCCTGCGGTACTCTTGCCCGCGGAAGGCATGCCGATCAAAATAAGATTATCCATACCAAAATTATAATATAGGAAAATGAATTTGTCAATTCTCCGTCGGGACATTCCGAAATTTCTTTTTGCGCAGACCAAAAATCGGGAGCGAACGATGTTGTAATAATGAAAAAAATCGGAGCAAACAAAAAAATTTACAAATCATGGCGTAAAAAAAGTTGTGTTTTGTCGGAGGTTATGGTATACTTTTAGCTGTATCTTGTAAAAAACATAAAGGACAAACGAATATGGATGTTGTTTCTTTGATTTCAAGTCTGCTCGCCCCCGCCAGCTCTTTCGCGGCGTACGACACATACCGCATCGTCAGTTTTGTGTTCATCGCCCTGATGTTTGTCGCCGCGCTCGCCGCGATCATCCTCGTCATGCTCCAACCCGGCAACTCCAACGGGATCGATGCGCTCGGCGGTTCCAGCGAAACTTTCTACGGCAAGAACAAGGGCAGATCGACGGAAGCCAAGCTCAAAATGTGGACGTATATCTGTCTCGGCGTGCTTGCGGTCCTCGCGATCGTGTTCTTCATTCTTCAGATCACAAGCATTTGGACTGCGTAAAGAAGAGAGTTTCAGGGCGGCTTGGCCGCCCTATTTCTTTGTCAAAAAGGAGATGGTTTGAACGTTAAAAAACTTTTGCTCGAAAAAATCAAGGACGGATCCTTCGCCCTTCTCAATGCCGAGCAGATCGCACAAAAATTAAAACTCGGAAGGCGTGAAACGTTTGCGATCCGCGAAATGCTCTTTTCCCTCGTGCGGGAAGGAGAACTTCTCGCGGACGGAAGAGACCGCTTCGGGACGGCGGAACAATTCGGCGCAAAGCGCGGAAAGATCGTCGGGAACGAACGCGGCTTCGGATTTTTTATTCCCGACGACGGTTCGGGAGACCTTTTCCTCCCCCGCCACGCCATGAAAAACGCCCTTCACGGGGATGACGTCCTCTGCCGCAATACGGGCAGGGGCGACGAGGGCGAAGTGCTCGCCGTCCTCGCACGGGGATACGATGAGATCGTCGGCGAATTCTCCCGCGCAAGGCGGGGCGGGTTCGTCTGCCCTGACGAAAGGCGGTTCGGTGAGGATGTCTTTATCCCCCAAAACAAACTCGGCGGCGCGGGAAACGGCGCGAAAGTCGTTGCAAAGATCACTTCCTATGACGGACGGATGCCGGTCGGCGAGATCGTCGAGATCATCGGCAGAAGCGGCGACTTTTTCACGGAAGAACTCGCCCTGATCCGCGCACACAACTTAAAAGAGGATTTTTCGGAAGAAGTCCTCGCCGAGGGCGAAAAACAGCGCATGCGGGATCCCCTCGGCGGACTCGGCGGGCGGCTCGACCTCAGAGAAAAGCTCATCATCACGGTGGACGGAGAGGACACGCGGGACATCGACGACGCAATCTCCGTCGAAAAACGGGGCGGGAACTTCGAACTCGGCGTTCACATCGCCGACGTCTCTCACTATGTACAGCAAGGCAGCGCGCTCGACCGTGAGGCCTTCACGCGCGGGACAAGCGTGTATTTCCCCGACCGCGTCCTTCCGATGCTTCCCCCTTCCCTTTCCAACGACATCTGTTCTCTGAATGAAGGCGTGCCGAGGCTCACCCTCTCCTGTATCATGACCGTCGACCGCCGCGGCAACGTCGTCGGGAAAAAGATCGTCCCGTCCGTCGTGTGCTCCCGCCACAGAATGACGTATACCGACGTTACGGCGATCGCTGAGGGCGACCCCGCTGCAAGAACGCGGTATCCCGACCTCATTGGATTTGTCGAAACGGCTACGGAGCTCACACGGATCCTGATGGCAGCAAGAAAGCGGCGCGGCGGCGTCGATATGGACGTCGGCGAGGCAAAAATCCTCTATGAAAACGGGAAAATTTCCATACCCGAGCATGAAAGGACGATCTCACACGATATGATCGAACAGTTTATGGTGCTTGCAAACGAGAGCGTCGCGAGCATCATGGCCGAAAAAAGGATCCCCTTTGTGTACCGCGTCCACGAGAGACCCTCTGCGGAAAAGGCGTCCGCCTTCCGTGAATTTTTGAAGGAAGCGGGCGCCTCGCCGAAATTTGATCCGTCCGACGTCTCCCCGCGCGACTATCAAACAGTGCTCAGCGATCTAAATGATTCTCCGCTGTACGCCGTCGTCAACCGCGTCATGCTGCGCTCCATGATGAAAGCGGTCTATTCTCCCGATAACATCGGGCACTTCGGGCTCGCTTCCGAATGTTACTGCCATTTCACGTCCCCCATCCGCCGCTATCCCGATCTGTGCATCCACCGCATTATCAAGGATGCCCTCAAGGAGGAAAGCGCCGCGCGGGAGAAGTATCAGCGGGCCGTGGAAAGCGTCTCGGTACGCTCCTCCGCATGCGAACGCAACGCCGCGGAAGCCGAACGGGACGTCGACGCGCTCTATATCACCGCCTATATGCAGGAAAGGATCGGCGAAGAATACGAGGCGACCGTCTCGGGCGTCACCTCGTTCGGGATCTTTGCGGAGCTTTCCAACACGGTCGAAGGACTCATTCCCGTCGAAACGCTGCCCGACGACAGCTACGAATATATTGAAGAGCACTTTCTCCTCCGCGGGACGAAATACTCCTTCCGCCTCGGACAAAAGTTGAAGGTCAAGGTCGTCGGCGTCGATTGGGGGGCGCGGCGGACGCAGTTTTCGCTTGAAAAAATTCTTTGACAATCAACTCTTTTCATGATAAAATATGGGTATGAAGATCATTGCGGTAAATAAATCCGCTTCCTTTGAGTATTTCATCGGAGATAAATACGAGGCGGGGATCGTCCTCGAGGGCGCGGAAGTAAAATCTCTCCGCGCAGGGAAAGCGTCCCTCGGAGAAAGTTTTTGCGAAGTCCGCGGCGGCGAGATCCTCCTCAAAAATATGCACATCGCCCTCTATGATAAGAGCGGCGCTTTTTCCACGCGCGATTCGAGAAAGGACAGAAAGCTCCTTCTGCACCGCATGGAGATCGCAAAAATCACAGGAAAAGTCAACGAAAAAGGATTTACGCTTGTTCCGCTCAAGATCTATTTCAAGGACGCGCTCGTCAAAGTGGAGATCGCCCTCTGCAAGGGCAAACACACCTATGATAAAAAGCAAACCCTCAAAGAACGCGACCTGAAACGCGCCATGGACCGCGAAGCAAAAGGATAAAATCTCCCCGCCGATGTTTCGGCGGGGAGTTCGCTTTATGGTCACAAAATAAACGAAAACCCCACATATCGGTCACAACAGATGTTTCGACACAATATACAGGGTTTTAGTGGTGGGGACGACAGAACTCGAATCTGTGACCTCTTGCATGTCAAGCAAGCGCTCTAACCAACTGAGCTACGCCCCCGTGCATAACAATACTATTCTACACGAATCCAAAGAGCTTGTCAAGCATTCTTTCGGCCGTTTTCGATTTTTTTCGGAAAAAATGCAAAAAATTATTATTTTCCCGATTTTAAGCGGAATACACGGCGAAGCGCGGCTGTTTCTTCTTCGGAAAGCTCCCCTTTTTCGACAGGATAAACGAGCGAACCCGTCAAGTAAAGGAGAAAGCGCCGTTTTGTCTCTTTGATTTTTTTGAACTCGGAATAGCGGAGCAGCTTTTCCGTTCCGCCATCCTCATTCTCCGTGCGGACAAGCATCCCGTCCTCAAAAAACACGCAGGAATAAGTTTTTTGGTTCCGTGAGGCACACACGATGTTTCCGATCAAAACGCCGAATACCGCAAGTCCCGCAAGCGCGAGAAGCGATCCCATGCCGAGGAGCGTTAAAAGGAGCGCGAGATTCATATTGATGAGCGCATCGCGGCTCCGGGCAGAGAGAATAAAATAAGATATGAGAAGCGCGATCCCAATGAGAGCGACGGCGCCGCTGTATATGAGGAGCACACGGGAAAACTCCCATTGCGACCGCCCGTTGACGGAAAAAGACGCCCGTGCGAGCGGTTTTTCTTCTGTTTCGTTCGGTTTTTCGTCGATTATGTCTGGCATAGTACTATGTAAATCCTTAAAAATGCCGATTACTCGTACATTTCCGCCTTGGTACTGCGGGAGAAGAGCTTTTCGATCTCCGCACGGCAACGCTTCGTGTCGTCCCCGCTTCCGAAACAGACGCGGTATACCGCTTCGGTAATGGGAAGCTCGACGTTGTATTTCTGCCCGAGAAGGCGCATTGCTTCGCTGGTCGCGACGCCCTCGGCAAGTTTTTCGAACCGCTGCCCCTTTGCAAGCATCTCCCCGTACATTCTGTTGTGGGAATAGGGAGAAAAGAGGGTCGTTTCATAGTCCCCGAGATGGGCGAGACCGTAGGCGGAGAGTTCATTCCCCCCCATCGCCTTGATCAGACGGGCAACTTCCCGCGCGCCGCGGGACATGAGCGGGCCCTTGAGCGGCACGCAGATCACATCGAGAATGCCCGCCGCGATCCCCATGACGTTCTTTGCCGCGGCGCCGATCTCCGTACCGATAAGGTCGTTTCCGTAGTAGAAACGGATGAGATCGCTCTTAAAGCTATGGACAAGCTCGCGCTTCAGCGACTCGTTTGCAGAGTCGATGACCATGCAATTCGGAACACCTTGCACGAAGCTCTGAATGTGCCCGGGGCCCACCCAAACGGCGATCTTGTCTTGGGCGACGCCGCTCTCCGTCATGATTTCGGAAAGCCGTTTTCCCGTGCCCGATTCGATCCCCTTCATGCACAGCACGAAAATTTTTTGGGAGACGTCGAACTGCATGACTTGCTGCATGAAGCCGCGCAATCCCTGCGAGGAAATGGAGATCACGATAATTTCCGCCCGCTCGACCGCCTCCCTCAAATCGCAGGTGAGCGTGATCTTTTCATCGAGGGCGACATAGTCGTTCCGCCCCGTTTTTTTCAATATCTGATAGGAATCGGAAGTTTCGGGTCCCCAACTGGAAACCTCGTTCCCGCGGCGGGAGAGATACCAAGCGATAAAGGATCCCCATCTTCCGCAACCCAGCACGGATATTTTCATATTATATCTCCTTCCGCTCGATGAGAGCGCGGGCGAGCGTAACGTCGTCCGTGTATTCGAGTTCGCCGCCGATCGCGATGCCCCGTGCGAGGCGGGTCACTTTTACGCCGAGCGGCTTCAGGATCTTTGCGATGTAGAGCGCGGTCGCTTCACCCTCAACGTCGGGATTGGTCGCCATGATGACTTCCCGCACCTCTCCCTGCCGCACCCTGTCGAGAAGTTCGCGGATCCTGATGTCGTTGGGGGTCACGCCGTTCATGGGGTCGATGACGCCGTGCAAAACATGGTAAACGCCCTTGTATTCGTGCAGTTTTTCGAGGGCGACGACGTCCTTTGGTTCCTTCACGACGCAGATCGTGCTGTCGTCACGCTGTTTGCAGATCTCGCAGACGTCCTCTTCGGTGAAATTTCCGCAGATCTTGCAAAATTTTACCTTTTTCTTGACGTTGACGATCGCCTCGGCAAACTCCCGCGCTTCGCCTTCCGACATATTGATGACGCGGTATGCATACCGCTGCGCCGTCTTTTTCCCGACGCCCGGAAGCTTGGAAAACTCGTTCATGAGCCTTCCGATCGGCTCGATAAATACTTCCACTTACAGGAGCCCTCCTCCGAGTCCGCCCATGGCGCCGAATTTAGACATTTTTTCCTGATAGACCGCGTCCGCCTTCTTGTATCCGTCGAGGATCGCGGCAAGAATGAGATCTTCGAGCATTTCGCAGTCCTCGGGGTCGACGACCTCTTTATCGATCTCGATGCCGTCAATGATCTTTTTGGCGTTCATATAGACGACGACCGCCTCGCCGCCCGCGGTGCCCACGATCTCCCATTCGTCGAGGAGTTTTTCGGTCTCTTGCATCTCCTCCTGCATCTTCTGCGCCTGCTTCATGAGATTCTGCATGTTTCCCATGCCGCCGCCCATGCCGCCTCTGCCGTATGCCATCTCAGTTTCCTCCCATCTATTTGAATTCTATCGGATAATCCTTAAAATTGTTTTTGAGTTCCTCGATCCCGCCGCTCTTCGGCATCTGTGCCCTTCCCCGCACTTCAAAGGACGTGATCCCGATCCCCGAAAAGACTTCCGTCATGATCTTCACATGCTCTTCCCGTTTGAGGGAGCGCACGATCGTCTCGCTGTCGGAGATCAAAACCAGCGTTTCGCCTTCGAATTCTGCCTCGAGATCGGAACACATCGTAAACAGAACGCCGCTTCTGCTCGTCTTGCGGAGCGTCCGCATGAACTGCCCGAACGCTTTCTGCGCGTCTTTGGGAGCCGCTACGGGATTTGCCGCCGCGGGCGCGGGTTCCGATGCGGAAGGTGCAGCTGCCGAAGATTCGGGTGCCGCAAACGGTTCTGGAGCCTTTTCGGCAGGTTTTACAGGCTCTTTTTGGGGCGGTTCCGCCTTCGGAAGCGGCTTCGGCGGGGCGATCACGTCCGAGAAATACGCCTCTTCGAAGATCGGTTCTTCCTCGGGGAACGGATAATCGGACTCATCCGCGCTCTCTTTCGGGGCACTTTGCGCCGCTTTCGGAACGCTCGGCGCGGTCGGAACCGTTTCCGTCCTCTTCTCTTCTATCCGTATACCGCTTGTTTTAAGCTCATTCAGCTCCCTTTCGAGGGCATTCATGCGGACGAGCAGCGCTTCGATATCGTAATCATCCGCGGGGCAGGAGACGCGCAAAATCGCCGTCTCGAGCACGATGCGGGGAGAAGTCGTGTATCTGAGCTCGCTCTCCGTTTTCGCAAGAATCTCCGTCGCACGCAGGATCGCCTTGTATTCCGCCCCGTCCGCAAGCCCCTTCACCTCGGAAAAGAGCTCTTTGGGAAGAGCGAGCAGCCGTTCTGCGGAAACGCACGTCTTTGCGACGAGGACTTGGTTCAGAAGGTCGAGAAGATTTCTGACGAGGACGCCGACCGCCTTCCCTTCGGAAAGGATCAATTCGGTTTTTTCGAGTGCGCCGCTTCCGTCCGCACGGAGCAGGCAGGAGACGAGCGCGCAGGTCTCATGGAAATCCGCCGCGCCGAGGACCGCCGTCACCCCTTCATAGGTGAGTTTTTCGGAATAGGCGATGCACATTTCGGCAATGGAGAGCATATCCCTGTCGCTTCCCGCCCCTGCGCGGGCGATCGCCGCGACCGCTTCCCTTTCGTAGGGCTTCCCGATCTCGTCGAGCACGCGCATGAGATGTTGTTCAAGATCCTCTTCGGGGATCAGTTTGAAATCCAGCCGCATACAGCGGGAAAGGATGGTTGCCGGGAGCTTCTGCGGCTCCGTCGTCGCAAGGATAAAGATGGCGTGCGCGGGCGGCTCCTCGAGCGTCTTTAACAGCGCGTTGAAAGCGCTGTCCGTCAGCATATGCACTTCGTCGATGATATAGACCTTATATTTCCCGCTCACGGGGGGATATTGCACCTTTTCACGGAGATCCCGCATTTCTCCCACGCCGTTGTTGGAAGCGGCGTCGATCTCCGTAATGTCGAGAGAGCCGTTTGCAAGCGCGACGCAGGATGGACAGGTCCCGCAGGGAGAACCGTCTACGGGATGTTCGCAATTCACCGCGCGCGCAAAGATACGGGCGACGGTCGTCTTTCCCGTGCCGCGCGGCCCCGTGAAAAGATAGGCGTGCCCGACCGACCCCGACGCGATCTGGTTTTTGAGAACGCGCACCACATGCTCCTGCCGCACCATCTTGTCAAAGGAATCGGGGCGGAAGCGGCGATACAGCGAAACGTGCGCCATAGATGCCTCCAAAATTTATTTTCCGTCTGAAAATGCGATCTGCAACTTCCGTTTGGAACGGGTCAGGGCGTTGTCCACACTCTTTGCGGACTTCCCCGTCGCCTCGCAGATCTGCGAATAGCTCATTCCGTCTAAATACATGATCATCACGCGGAATTCAAAATCGCTCAATTCTTTCATGAGCCTTGCCCTGATCTCCGTCCGCGCCTCGTCGTCGAGGAGGAAATCTTCGGGAGAATCCCCGCTTTCGATCGTATCGGGATCGAACAGTTCCGCGCTTCCCTGCCTTCCCGCCGCACGGAGAACGTCGTAGATCCGCCGCGTCACGCAGAGATAGGCAAAATTTTTGAAGCGTTTCCCCGCCTTGGGATCGAATGCGCCGATCGCGGAATACAGCCCGATCATGCCCTCTTGCACGAGATCGTCCGTTTCGCCGCCCTCGAGGAAAAATTTGCGTGCACGGGCGCGGACGGCGTTTTTGTAACGGAGCAGGATCTCCTCCGTCGCCGCCCTCTCACCGTTTTGCGCCCTCAAAACGAGCGATTCATCCGATTCATTTTGAAATTCTTGCACGGACCACCTCATAGACCGCGATCCCCAGCGCCACGGACGCATTAAGGGAATTGACTTTCCCGAAGAGCGGGATCGAGAGCGACTTATCACACTTTTCACGCGTGAGACGCCTCACGCCGCTGTCCTCTCCCCCGATGACGAGGGCGACTTTCCCGGTAAGAGCGGTATCGTAAATGCTTTCCCCGCCCGCGTCGAGCGCATAGACCCAATAGCCGCGCTCTTTGAGGGAATCGATCGCATAGTTGATGGAAGGGACCTTTGCGACGGGGAGATGCTCCGCTGCGCCCGCGGAAATGCGGATGACTGCGTCGGTCACGCTCGCCCCTTTCGCCTTGGGGATGACGACGCCGTCCGCCCCCGCACATTCGGCGACGCGAATCACGGAGCCCAAATTATGGACGTCCTCGATCCCGTCGCAGAGGACAATCAGGCTCTCCTCTCCGCCCCCGAGCTCAAAGAAATCGGCATAGACGAAATCGGTCGTAAAGGCAATGACGCCCTGATGTCTCTTATCGGGACTCTCCTTGTCGAGCACGGCGCGGTCGACAAACTGCACCCGCAGGCCCTTTTTTCTCGCTTCGGCGAAAATTTTGCCGAGCGTCCCCTGCGCGCCCTTTTCAAGCAATATCTTATCGACCGTTTTGTCCGTTTTCAAAAGCTCCAAAACGGCGTTTCTGCCCTCTGTTTTCATTCAATTCTCCAAAAAGAACAATTCGCGGATCCGCTCCGTCCGTCCCGTCAGGTAGAGATACCCGATCACCGCTTCGAAGCCCGTGGAACGGACGTATTCCCCCACGCTCGCATTCTTGCTCTTCGTCGGCTTTTTGGCATTTCTGCCGCGGTGATAGATCTCCGACTCCTCCTCGGTGAGAAGGGGCAGAATGCGTTCGAGCGCGCCGCTCTGCCCGTGGGCGGAGACGACCTCGGAGGCGCGTCTGTTGAGCTCCCCCGTCTTTTCCCCCGAAGAGAGCGCCAGCTTCTCGCGCACGAGGAGCGTATAGACCGCATCCCCGACAAAAGCGAGCACGACAGGATTCATTTGTCTTGCCCGCATCTCAGACACGGGTTCGCCGATCGCCAACATTTTCCATATTATAACATAGGAAATAAAAAATAGCAAGTATCTATTGAATTTTAAGCCCGAAACCGCCGCGAAAAAGTTGCTTTTCGGCGCAAAAAGGCTATAATAGATAGGGTCGCCGAAAGGCGGCGTCAGGCATACTATGGAAGCATTCGAAATTTTACTCCCTCTCGCCGTGATCCTGCTCCTCTCCAAGCTCATGGGGCTCGGCGCACATAAATGCGGCATGCCCGCGGTCCTCGGCATGCTCATCGCGGGCATTCTCATCGGACTTTTGCGCTATATCCCGTGGGCGCCCCTGCAAAAAGGCTTTTTCGGGGAAGAAGTAAGCTATGTCCTCTCCGTCATGAGCAAGATCGGCGTCGTACTCATCATGTTCTCTGCGGGGCTCGGCACCGACCTCAAAAAACTGAGGCAGACGGGCGTCGCTTCGATCGTGATCACCTTTCTCGGCGTCGCCGTCCCGATGGGACTGGGGACGCTCACGGCGTTTTTGTTCAAGCCCGAAGACGGCGTCCTGTCAAATCTCTTCTACGGCGCCATCCTCACGGCGACGTCCGTTTCGGTGACGGTTGCGGTTCTGAAGGAACTCGGCAAACTTGATTCCAAGGTGGGTACTTCTATCGTCGCGGCGGCCGTCATCGACGACGTGATCGGCATCGTCATCCTGTCCGTCCTTACGGGATTTTCGGGCGGGAGCCAAGGCGGCGGCTGGGACTGGTTTGCGCCGGGCGCGGGGCTCGTCGTAATTAAGATCGTCCTCTTTTTCATTGCCGCAATCGCCGTCGGTGTGGCGCTCCGCAAGCTCTTCAACGTCATGGAGCGGAAGGCGCCCCACAACCGCCGCGTCCCCATTATTTCGCTTGCCGCCTGCTTTATTTATGCCTATGTCGCCGAAAAGGTCTTCGGCGTTGCGGACATCACGGGGGCGTATCTTGCGGGGATCCTCCTCGGCGGGACCCTCTCCGAAACCCCTTATGTCGAGAGCAAAGTGGATGAAATGGGCTATCTCATCTTCTCCCCCATCTTCTTTGCCTTTATCGGCATGAGCAATATTCAATACTTTGCACAGATCGATCTGAAATTTTTGGGCTTCGGCGCAGTGTTCGTCGCGGCGGGGCTCCTCGGAAAACTCATCGGGTGCGGCTTCGGCGCAAAGATGTGCAAATTTTCCTTTGCAGACAGCTTCCGCGTCGGGATCGGCATGATGGTGCGGGCGGAAGTCGTTCTGATCTGCACCGAAAAGGGCGTCGCCGCGGGGCTCGTCGATGCAAAGATTTACCCCTTCGTCATCGTCATCATCCTGCTCTCTTCCATCCTCACCCCCATTCTCATGAAATGGTCGTACAAGCGGGAAGAGCGGTCGCTTCTGAAAGAAAATATCGTCTGACAGCATGAAAAATCCCGCTGCGGCGGGAAATTTTTTTATTTTGCTTGCTCATTCGGGCGATCCGTGTTACAATAAAAGAAAGGTGAGATCATGAAATATCGCAATATGGGAAACACGGGGCTCAAGCTTTCGGAAATCGCACTCGGGAGTTGGGTCACAGATCTTTCGGACGCTTCGGCGGTCGCAACGGCAAAACAGACGGTCGATAAGGCCTTCGATCTCGGCGTGAATTTTTTCGACTGCGCCGACGCCTACTCCGGCGGCGAGGCGGAACGGTTCCTCGGGAAAGTTCTCTCCGACCACAGGCGCGGCGAATATGTCGTCTCCTCCAAGGTCTTTTTCCCCATGGGAAAGGGCGCGAACGAATGGGGACTTAGCCGCAAACACATCAGGGAACAGCTCGAAATCACCCTGAAAAACATGAAGCTGGACTATCTCGATCTCTACTTTTGCCACCGATTCGATCCGACGACTCCCATCGCGGAGACGGTGGAAACGCTCTCCGACCTCGTGAAAGAGGGCAAGATCCTCTACTACGGCGTTTCGGAATGGACGCCCGCGCAGATCACGGAAGCGATCCTCACCGCACAGAGGGACGGCAACCGCCCCCTTTCGGTCTACCAACCCCAATACAATATGGCGGACCGCTATATCGAGGACGAGATCGTCGGGATCTGCGAACGGTTCGGGATCGGGATCACCCCCTTCTCGCCGCTCTCGCAGGGTCTGCTCACGGGAAAATACCGCAAGGGACAACCCTTGCCCGAGGGCTCCCGCGCCACTTGGCAAGCCGACAGGCAGATCAATGCGCTTCTCACGGATGAAAATCTCGACAAGGTTGAAAAACTTCTAAAGGTCTCCGACGGGCTCGGCGTTCCCCTTTCCGTGCTCGCACTCTCGTGGATCCTGCGGCTGAAACCGGTCTCCGCGGTCATTACGGGGGCGAGCCGCCCTTCCCAGCTCGATGCAAACGCCGCGGCGAGCGGGCTCACGATCCCCGCAGATGCCCTCGAAGAGATCGAGAAGATCCTCGACTATCATCCTTTCGTAAGACGAATCGGATAAATTTCTATAGAAACGCGTTACGCCTCCCACGCAGGGGGGCGTTTTTCTATTCGACGGTCACGCTCTTTGCGAGATTCCGCGGCTTATCGGGGTTGTTTCCGCGCGCAACGGACGTATAATATGCCAACATCTGCAGCGGAATGACGGATAAAATGGGAGAATACTCAGGCGGACACTCAGGGATCACGGCAGAGGCGGTGACTTCGGGCGTTTTGCAGAGTTCGGGAAAGCAAGTGACGAGGAAGACGGTCGCCCCGCGCGCATAAACTTCATGAATGGCGCTCATCGTCTTATCGGCGATCTCACGGCGGGTGATGACGGCAACGACGGGTGTTCCCTTCTCGATGAGGGCGAGCGTGCCGTGTTTGAGCTCTCCCGCAGCATACCCTTCGCTCGGAAGATAAGAGATCTCTTTGAGTTTTAAGCTCCCCTCCATCGCGGCGTAGCGGTCCGCACCCCGCCCGATGAAATAGGCACTCTTCGCGCCCGCAAAATGCGGCGTCCAGCTTCTGACGCTTTCGGCGGTGATCACGGCGCTCTCTGCCATTGCCGAAAGTCCCCCGACGGACGGCGCCTCTTTCCCCAAGGTAGCGGCAAGCGCGGACACGATTGAGTAAAGGGTCATGAGCTGTGCGTTGAAACTTTTGGTTGCGGCGACAGCGATCTCCCTGCCCGCCTTCGTATAGAGTACGGTATCCGCAAGGCGGGTCAGAGAAGAATAGGTCACATTCGTTACCGCGGCGATGTATGCGCCCCGCTCTTTTGCAAGGCGGACGGCGGCAAGCGTATCGGCGGTCTCCCCGCTCTGGCTGATCGCAATGACGAGCGTCCCGTCGGGGATCAGGGGGTCGCCGTAACGGTATTCACTCGCCACATATACGTCGGCGGGAACGCGGCAGATCCGCTCGATCGCCTCTTTTGCGCACAAACCACTGTGGTAAGCCGTCCCGCAGGCGACGATTTGGATATACTTTGTCTGACATAGTACTTCGTAAAAGTCCGAAAAACAAGAGTTTCTTGAAATTTTTGCCTGAGAAAGCGACAAAACTTTGGGGATCTCATCGATTTCCTTTCTCATATAGTGGCGGTAGCCTTTCAGATCGGGAACGTCATCCACGGGATCGAATTCGATCGGCTCCTTGGAGATCTCATGAAGAGATGCGTCGTAGAAGAAAAGATCCTCCCCCTTCAGTTTGGCAAATTCGCCGTCCGAAAGCGCAAAGAGGGTCGCTCCTTCCTCCGCGGCGGCGGGCACATCGCTTGCGACCACAAGCCCGTCTTTCCCCTTCCCTGCGATGAGCGGACTGCGCATGCGGGCGCAGACGACAGTATCGGGCTCCTCTATACACATCACGGCGAGCGCATAGGACCCGACAAGCCGCTTTGTGCCTTCGGCGACGGCCTTGAGCAGGTCGCCGCGATAGACGTTTGCGATCAGGTGGGCGATGACCTCGCTGTCCGTTTCGGATGAGAATGTTTCCCCTCTTTCAAGGCACTCTTCTTTGAGGAAAGCGGCGTTTTCTATGATCCCGTTATGGACGAGCACAATATTTTTGAAGGCATGCGGATGGGCATTTCTCTCCGTGACGCCCCCGTGCGTCGCCCAGCGCGTATGCCCAATCCCGACATTTCCCCTCTCTTCCCTTGCCGGTTCGATCTCTTGGACCCGACCCGTTTTTTTGATGATCTTCAGCCGTTTTCCGTCCGAAAGGGCGATCCCGACCGAATCATAGCCGCGGTATTCGAGCTCATACAGCCCGTCGATGAGAACGGGCGCCGCCCGACGTTTCCCCACATACCCGACAATCCCGCACATCAGATCACCTCCGACGCGCTGCGGATCGCGCGTTCGATGGCGAGGATCGCTTCAGCGCATGCGTTCTCGTCGTCGCCTTCGGCAAGAATGCGGACGACGGGCTCCGTCCCCGACGCGCGGAGCAAGATCCTGCCGCCCGCGAGCGTCTTTTTCGCCGTTTCGAGGGCTTCCGAAACGCCATCGTTCTGCAAAACCGCCTTTTTATCGCTCACGCGGACGCTCTTCGTCCGCTGGGGAACGCGGCTGAACCCTTCAACGAGGCAGGAAAGCGGACATTTCCCTTCGAGCATGATCTCCATCACTTTGAGCGCGGTCAGGATCCCGTCTCCCGTCGCCGAGACCTTTCGGTAAATGATATGCCCGGATTGTTCGCCGCCCAACATCGAGCCGCTCGCAACCATGGTATCGTGGACGAATTTATCTCCCACTTCACATCGGAGCAGATGGATCCCGTCCCGTGCTAAACTTTCTTCGAGCCCCAAATTGCTCATGACGGTAGCGACAACGGTATTCCCGTCCAGTTCGCCCCTGTTCTTCATGGCGCGCGCGGACAGATAGAGAATGCCGTCCCCGTCCACTTCGTCCCCGCGTTCATCCACGCAGATACAACGGTCCGCATCGCCGTCAAAAGCAAACCCGACGTCGAGATTCCGCTCCATCACGAGCGATTTCAGGGCGTCGATATGGGTCGAGCCGCAATTTTCGTTGATATTTGTGCCGTCCGGCTCTGTCCCGATGGCAAAAACCCGCGCGCCGAGCGCGTCAAAAACCGACTTCGAGATCTGCCATGCACTTCCGTTGGCGCAATCGAGCCCGACGCGCATCCCGCGGAAGGATGCACGAGAGAGGGTCAGAAGATAGGCGAGATACCTGTTGCTCCCCGCGACAAAATCGACGGTCCTGCCGATATTTTCTCCCGTAGCAAGCGGGATCACGCCCCCGTCGAGGTACTCTTCGACGCGATCGAGGACGCTTTCCTCGAGCTTTTCGCCGCTTGCGTTGAACAGCTTGATCCCGTTATCGGTGAACGGATTGTGGCTTGCGGAGATCATTACGCCGCAGTCGAACCCCTCCGTACGGGTGAGATAAGATACGGACGGCGTCGTCGTCACATGCAAGAGATACACGTCCGCGCCGGACGCCGTAGCGCCCGACGCCAGCGCATATTCGAACATGTAGGACGAAAGCCGCGTGTCCTTTCCGACCAAGATCCTTGCTCTTTCACGCTTTCCGCGGGAAAAATATCTTCCCAGAAACCTTCCGACCCGAAAAGCATGGATGGCGGTAAGCGTCTCGTTCGCCCGCCCGCGGAAGCCGTCCGTTCCGAAATATTTGCCCAATGCAAACCTCCCGCACCCCGCATAAAGGGGTGCAGGACATCGTATGAAAAATCAAAAAAACATGTGAAAAGCCGCTTTTTCGGAGAATTATCTCAAAAAAACGGCCTTTATGTCTGACATAGTACTATGTTAATTGATGATTTTTTAATTTATCTTACAGAGGACCCTCTTTTCCGCTCGGATGTACGCTTCGTAAATTTCCCTTGCCTTCTCTTTCTCCTGCGGCACAAACACCCTCTCGCACTCCCTGCGGTTTGCAAGTTCCGAGAATGAAAGAAGCCCCTTCGAAACGGCGCAGAGATACGCCGCGCCGAGCGCCGTGCTCTCCCGCTCGCGCGGGCGGTTGACGTTGGCGGCGAGGACGTCCGCCTGAAATTGCATGAGGAAATTATTCTGCGAAGCTCCGCCGTCGCACTTGATTTCGCGGAGAAGGATCCCGCTGTCGCGCGTCATGCAGTCGAGGAGCTCCTTTGCGCCGCATGCAATGCTTTCGAGAACGGCGCGGACAATATGCGCACGGGTCGTTCCGCGCGTCAGACCGAGGATCATGCCGCGCGCTTCGCTGTCCCAATGAGGCGCGCCGAGCCCCGTAAAGGCGGGCACAAAGGAGACGCCGCCCGCGTCGGGCACGGAGAGTGCAACGCTTTCACTCTCGGCAGAGGACGAGAGGATCCCGAGCCCGTCGCGCAGCCATTGCACAGCGGAACCCGCATGAAAGACGCTTCCCTCGAGCGCATAGCTCGTTTTTCCGCCCACTTTACAGGCGATCGTCGTCAGAAGCCCGCTCTTGGAGCGGATACACTTCTCTCCCGTAAAGAAGAGCAGAAACAGCCCCGTCCCGTAGGTGATCTTCCCCTCGCCCGCGGAGAGCGCGGCTTGTCCGACAAGCGCGGACTGCTGGTCTCCCGCGACGCCAGCAAGAGAAACTTTTGTCCCGCCGACGGTCGCGCTTCCGAAATCCGCATCCGAGGCGCGGACTTCAGGCAGGATCTCGCGCGGGATCCCGAAAAAGCGGAGAAGCTCTTCATCATAATCAAGCGTGTGGATATCGAAAAGCATAGTACGGGATGCATTTGTGACGTCCGTCGCAAAGGTTTTTCCGCCCGTGAGCTGAAAAATGAGGTAGCTGTCGATCGTCCCCGCGCAGAGCTTTCCCTGCGCCATCAGTTCTCTTGCAACGGGGATGTTGTCGATCGCCCACTTGATCTTACTTGCGGAAAAATAGGCGTCATTGGTGAGCCCCGTTCTCTCGCGGATGCGTTTTACGATATCCGCGGGGATGGATCTGCAAAAGTCGCTCGTGCGGCGGCACTGCCAGACGATCGCAGGGCAGACGGGTTCGCCCGTCTCCCTGTTCCAGAGTACGACCGTCTCGCGCTGGTTCGTCATGCCGATCCCCGCGACCTTCCCCTTGGCGAAGGCAAGGCAGTCATTGAGCACATACGCCGCTTTGAAAAAGATCTCGTTGGCGTCCTGTTCCACCCAACCGGGGAAGGGATAGCGGCTCTCCACCTCTTGCTGTGCCCTGTGGACGAACGTTCCCTTTTCGGTATCATATAAAAATGCGCGGATACTCGTCGTGCCCGCGTCAAGCGCGATCACAAAACTCATGGAAAAACCTCATAAATGTTGCAATATATTTTGATAAATCTGCGTATCTGTCGGCAAATATGTATTGAAAAGCACCTTGATGCGGCTCCCGCTGCGCATTTTCCAGTTGAGAACAGCGCCTGTCGCGATCTCCGCGGCATCCTCGTTGGGATAGTTGAACACGCCCGTCGAGATACAGCAAAAGGCGATGCTCTTGAGTCCCGCTTCCTCGGCGAAATTGAGGCAGGAAATATAGCAGGAACGGAGCGTCGCGACATCCTCGCGCGTCGGCCTACTGCCAACCATGGGTCCCACCGTATGTAAAACATATTTGCTCGGCAAATTATAGGCGCGGGTGAGTTTTGCCTCGCCGCACTCCTCTTCCTGCCCTTGGGCGGCGACCAGCTTGGCGCAGTCGTCGCGGAGCTGCATCCCCGCAAAGGAGTGGATCACGTTGTCGATGCAGTGATGCCCCGGCAAAAAGCAGCCCAAAAGTCCCTTGTTTGCCGCATTGACGATCCCATCGACGGCAAGACGGGTGATATCCCCCTGCCACAGCCCGACGCCGCACTCGTTGTAGGAAAGTTCCTCTGTTCCGACTTCGCCGCGCTCTACGCTCTCCGTCCAGAACAGTCTGTCCTGTATCTCTAAAATCTCCCGCGGGATGGGATGCGCCATCCTCTGGTTCATATAGCGGCGGATCAGAGCGCGCTTTTTCTCGTAGGAAGCGTTGAACGCCGCAATGAGCCCCTGTTCGCGGAGAAGAAATTTAAGAAGGCTGTCGCACATCTCCTCTTTTTCCTTCCCGTTGAGGAGTGCGGGGCGCGGATAGGGCGTAAGGTCGACGGTTCGTTTCATTTCGTCAAGCGTCATGGTTCCCCTCTTCGCGATAATAGTTGATAAGGCACCCCCTCAGCAAGATCTCCCGCTCGGTCGGCGTAAGGGAACCAACGGAGAGCTCAAGATCCTTGATATTTTTTCCGTGAATGACCTTTGCGCGGAACTGCGTTTCGCCCCCCTTCAAGAGCTCGGCGACGTTTTCGAGATAGACATAGTCGCCGACTTTGAGATCGGGCTTTTCCGCCGTAAAGGGAAGCATGCCCCAGTTGATGAGATTGGAGCGGTAACGCTTTGTCGCGTACTCCCTGCAGATATTCGCAACGCCCCCGAGCACCCGCTGGCAGCTCGCCGCCTGTTCGCGGGCGGAGCCGTCCCCGGGCTTTTTGGAAACGACCGCGCTGCCGAGCGCCGTGCCCGCCGCGGGGACAAATCCGTGAAGTTCCTTCAAGACCTCTTCGGGAAGCGTCCCGTTTTCTTTACGCGCCTCTTCTTGCGCACGGACGGATTTCGCCCGTCCGACATAGGAAGGATCCTTGCGGGAAAGCGCGAACTCGCTCAATCTTTCGGGATTCGAACGGTAGGAAGAGGTCTCCCCCGAGGGGATCAGTTCGTCCGTCGTCGTGACGGGATCGTCCAGTACGGAGACGATCTTGATCAAAAGATGCTTTCCGAGGGGCGAAAAGGAAGGCCAGTCGGCGATATTGGGCCCGTAGACGAGCTCCGCGTCCGCCTGCGGCTTTCCCGCGCCGTGATAGACTCTGTTTTGATAGACCGTCCCGTCGAAATGATACTTCTTGATCCTTTTATTGTAATTGAGATCGAGCGCGGAAGTCAAAATGCCGCCGTTTGCCGCCGTGGCGGCGATGGAACGGGCGTCCATGAGGGCGACTGCGGCGAGCTGCCCCTCCGCGGGTTTGCTGCCCTCACGGTTTTCGAAATTGCGCGTCGTGTGGCGGATGGAGAGGCCGTTGTTCTGCGGAATGTCTCCCGCGCCGAAACAGGGGCCGCAAAACGCCGTCTTGACGACTGCACCCGCCCGCATGAGCACGGATGAATATCCGCCCTCGTTCAGCGCTTGGGCAATGGGTTGGGAAGCAGGATAGACGGAGAGTTCGAATTCCCCCGTGCCGATGCTCTTTTCGCGCAAGATCTCCGCGGCTTCCGCAAGATTTTCATAACTGCCCCCCGCACAGCCTGCGATCACCGCCTGCGTGACGTGCACCTTCCCGTCCTTGACGAGATGGGAAAGAGAGAACGACGGGTTGAGTTTTCTCCCCTGCGCCTCAACGTTACTTAAGATCTCATCCGCGTGCTCTGTAAACTCTTTGATCGTAAAGACGTTTGAGGGGTGGAACGGAAGGGCGATCATGGGCTCGACACGGCTCAGATCGATCGTCACCGCGCCGTCGTAGTAGGCGGGCTGGGTCGGATGAAGTTCTCTGAAATCCCCCTCTCTGCCGTGGACGGCGTAATATTCCCTCGTCTTGCCGTCCGTCTCCCATACGGACGAAAGGCAGGCCGTTTCCGTCGTCATCACGTCGATCCCGCAGCGCAGATCCACGGAAAGGTTGGCGATCCCGGGGCCGATAAATTCCAAAATTTTATTCTTTACGAAATTGTTCCGGTAGGTCGCCTTGATGAGGGCGAGGGCGACGTCCTGCGGTCCCACGCCGCGGCGGAGCTTGCCCTTGAGGTAAACGGCGATGATCTCGGGGCGCGGGATATCGTACGTCCTGCCGAGAAGCTGTTTGACGAGCTCTCCCCCGCCTTCCCCCACGCCGAGCATGCCGAGTGCACCGTAGCGCGTATGGGAATCCGACCCGAGCGCCATCCCGCCGCTCTTTGCGACGCATTCGCGCATGTACTGGTGAATGACGGCAAGATGGGCGGGAACGAAATCCCCGCCGTACTTTTTCGCCGCGGAGAGCCCGAAGGCGTGATCGTCCGCGTTGATCGTCCCGCCCACCGCGCACAGGGAATTGTGGCAATTCGTGAGCGTGTACGGAATGGGGAACTTCGTCATTCCGCTCGCCTTTGCGGTCTGGACGATCCCGACATATGTAATATCGTGCGAGGCAAGCGCGTCGAAGCGCAGAGAGAGCACCTCGCCCTGCCCGCCGTGGGCTTTCAGAATGCCGTAGGAGATCGTCCCGCGGACAGCTTTTTCCTTTTTATCGGACGTCATAAAGGCATGGGCTTCCTTGACGAGCCTGCCTTCCATATAATACACGCCTTGACGGATCAATTTTACCATATTTCACCTCTTGAGCCCATTATACGATATCCGACAAAGTTTTTCAAGACCCAATCGCTCAATTCGGCGAAAATTATTGCTTTTTTCAGAAAATTATTCTATACTTACGGTATGGACAACGCCGCAAAAAATTCTTATCAAAAATTCCCCTTCAAATTCACGCCGTTGATGATCGCCGTCTTCTGTTTGCTCCTCGCACTGTGTGTGGCGGGCGTCGCGCTGACGACATGGCAGTTTGTCGATTTTTTGAAGGGCTCCGATATTTCATCCGTCTGGGAGTGGCTGAAATACGTGCTCATGTACCTTGTGTGCGGCCTGCTCGCGGTGCTTGTTTCGGCGATGCTCATCAAATCGCAGTATATCATCACCGAGAAGAAACTGATTTTGCAATTCGGCGTGATCCGCTCCGCGTATGAGCTGAACAAGATCTACTCCGTGCGGTATTTCAAGGGCTCGGGACGGCTCGCCGTGTATTTTGACGACTTCAAGAATCAATACACGATCATCGTCGTGAAAGAAAGCTGGTATGAGGCCTTTGTAAAGGCATTGCAAGCGCGGAACGAAAAGATCTCCTTCGACTTCACCACCGCCGAAGAAGAAGCGAACTGGAAAAAGAAAAAGTAGAGGGAGCGGGGAAAGCGAACGGGCGTTCTAATCACGTCATGGTGAGCACTGTCGAACCATCACCTTATTATAATGCGGTGACCCTTCGACAGAGCTACTTCGCGGGCGGTGCCCGCTCGTGCCGCCCTTCGACGACAAAAG
>CANRIY010000013.1 GCA_947630775.1 uncultured Clostridia bacterium
CGGTGTATGACGCGCAGTTCGAGGGCGTGGAGATCGCGTTCCCCAAGCAGAGCCTTGAAAATACGCTCGGCGAATATCTCGCCAAAATGGGGAAAAAGCAACTCCGCATTGCAGAGACGGAAAAGTACGCGCACGTCACCTTCTTCTTCAACGGCGGAGTGGAACAGCCCAATGAAAACGAGGTGCGGGTGCTCATCAATTCCCCGAAAGTCGCCACATACGACTTACAGCCCGAAATGAGCGCGCCCGAGGTCACCGAGCGCGTCCTTGAAGAGCTCTCGACGGGCGAATACGACGCGATGATCTTAAACTTTGCCAACTGCGACATGGTCGGGCATACGGGCGTCATTCCCGCGGCGGTCAAGGCCGTGCACACCGTGGATGAGTGTGTGAAAAAGGTCGTCGATAAAATTCTATCGATGGGCGGCGCGGCGCTTCTCACCGCCGATCACGGCAACGCCGACAAGATGCTCGACACGGACGGATCCCCCTTCACCGCCCATACCACCAACCCCGTGCCCGTCGTACTGATCTCGGAGGAGCTGAAAGACGTCACGCTGCGCAAAGACGGCATCCTTGCCGACCTCGCCCCCACCCTTTTGGAAGTGATGGGACTCCCCATCCCGAAAGAGATGACGGGAAAGAGCTTGATCGTAAAATAAAGATCATATGAAACCGTCCCCCGACCGCGATCGCGGTCGGGGGACGGTTTCATATAAGGGGAATTTTCTGCACTCCAAGGGCCATGTCTTTGGAACATGAAATGATACTGTTATTTTTTGAATACGATAACCTGCGAGCTTTCCGGAGAAATCATGATAAGCGTAGAGCCGTCACATTCGCAAGTCACGGGATAATCTTCGATTGTGATCGTGATCTTATTTGGCTCGCCTTCGACTTCTTCCCATGTGCCCGTCATTCCCTTTCTATCTTCTTGGAGCCTTAATAAAACGCTTCCGTCCGATTTGAGACGAACGGTGCGGACGTCTTTTGTGGCGACAACGCCCCATGGAAGTACATCTCCGATTTTATATTCTTTTATGACGCCATCTGTTTCGATCCGCATTGAGTCAAAGTAGTAACTTCCCGCCTTTTCGCTGCTCCAACCGCAAGCGCCCAAACAAATTACACCGATCATGGCGACGGCAAGCATGAAACACGCTGCCCCAAACCTCTTAATTTTTTTCATGATATTATTTCTCCTGCATGCGTTTCAATGCCGCGGCTTGCGCTTCCGCCTGCGCCCACCGTTCCTCCTCTTTCGCTTTATCAATAGCAGCGAGCACGGCGCGGCGAAACTCCTCGGTATTCTTTATATAAGGATACTTCAAGTTGTTAACGGTGTTTCCGCCCACTACCCGTTGCGTTCCTGCAGAAATGATCTCCAAATTTCCATAATGGAAAATTGCCCCGAAAAATCCATTTTTTACTTGGATATTATCGAGCTTCATAAGAGGCATGTCGGTAACTTTTTTAGAAATCAAACCGCTCCTTCCCAATAATCTTTTATTGGTCACAATAAGTTGATTGAACTTTATAGTCAACGCACAGCCCAAAATAAAATCAATTCCGCACAAAATACCAATTGCGATTACTACGACCCGAATGACGGCGAGAAACGTTTCGAACCAACTCGGCACCCCTCCCAACGAATGAAGAGAATCATCAAGAAGACCGATGGCAAAAAATAATGCAAACATAATTCCGATTACGAGCACAGCCTTGATCACAGATCCGCAGATCGCCGCCTTGCTGTGCGTCACGCGCGCAAGGATCCTTTCGTCTTTTCCGAGGTTATTTTCTACGTAGCCCATATTTTTTCTCCTCTCTTGTATTGATGCAATCATTATATACGAGAATTTCTCGTATGTCAAGCAAAAAAACGAGAGTTTTTCGTAAAATATATAACATGGAACAAAACTTATCATGCAGGCTGCGTGAAATTCGTTTGGAAGCAAAACTGACACAAATGGAATTCGGGCAAAAACTGGGCGTCTCGCAGGATACCGTTTCCCTATGGGAAAAGGGAAAAAGCCTTCCCGCCGCAGAATATATCATCCTTATCTGCAAGCAATTCGGCGTATCCGCCGATTATTTGCTCGGGTTGAAAGACTTTTGATGAAAAATTCTCCTTTCGGAAAGGAACATATTACGAAAGCGCGCCGCATGCATTTGCACACGGCGCGTTTTTTCGGCGCTCTCTTGCCCTCGCCCCTTCGGAGAGAGGGTGTCCCGCAGGGACGAAGGGGTTTCCAAAGCCCCTCAGTCACGCAAGGTCAGCTCGACAGCTCAGGCGGAAAAGGCTCCATAAATAGAATGGTCGCCTTTTCCCGCCATCCCTAAGGAAGGACCCTAAGAGGGGAGCCAAGGGGAAAGCGGCATCGGACGACAACCCCCACCACCCGCTGCGCGGGAGCCGCCCCCTTCAAAGGGGGCAGCCAAGGGGGGCGAGCGCAACGGGAATGTGATAAAATTTTCGAAAATGGACACTTGCAATTTTCGTCTGTTTGTTATATAATATTTCCGAGATAAAAATCATACAGGTGAGACAATGAAAAAAGCAAAATGGTTTTTGATCGTGCTCTTGGTCCTCTCGATCGCGGCTTGCGTCAGCGCATGCACGTTGGGATCGGGCAAAAAAACTTCCAAGTCCGATTACGAACTCTCGCTCAATACGGAAATATCCTTTGAGCTCGGCGTCGGTGATGAAGTCGATTATACGCAATATTTCATCGTCAAAGACCAAAACGGCAACAAAATCGTCGTGACCGAGGACATGCTCGATCTTAGCCAGGCAGATACCTCTCTCCCCGGGACGTTTTGGGTGACGCTTACAATCGGCAATCAGACCCTGAAGGCAGAATTCACCGTCACGGTCAAGGGGTCGTCCGACGATCCCGTCGGTCCCAATGATCCCGTCGGCCCGAACGATCCCGACGATCCCTCGGCGCCCGACTATCATGCCATATTCGAAAAATACGCCGACGCTTCGGCATGGAATTTCGCCGCCAACCTTACGGTTTCTTACGAAGGCGAGTCCGATACGGATTATTACGAATATCTCGGCCTGAATGTCAAAAATACATATACGGGCGAAGACGGGAACGAGTATACCGACTATCTCGGCTATGATCTGGCGACCGACGTCTATACCTTCTATTGTGAAAACGAGGACGGCAGCTATACGTCATATTCCGAAGAGACGTACGAATTCACTTACTATACCTCTTATCTCTATCTGATCGATCTGTCGGCGCTCTCCGATCATAGCTTTACGCAGGACGGGAACCTTCTCGTTGCGGACGATCCCGTCGCAACAGGCAATGCCGTGATCTGCGAATATGAAGAGGGCGAATGGGTCTCCGTTACGATCGACATCGCAGACGGGAAGATCGTTAAGGTCACCGGTGTGATGGACGACGGCTACACGGAGGAATACGCTCTTACGAAGCAGGGCTCGGTCAAGTTCACCCTTCCGGCGGCGACCGAAGGCGGCGGAACGGTCGATCCCGACGACCCCGACGATCCCGTTATCGATCCCTCCGACGGGGATTATCAGTCTGTACTCGAAAAATATGCCGATCCCTCGGGATGGAACTTTGCCGTCGACGTTTCGGAAACCGCTGACGGAGAGACGTATGAGGAATACTACGAATATCTCGGCTATGATATTCTGAATACATATACGGATACCTACGGTGACGAGTATACCGATTATCTCAGCTATTCCGCTTCGGCAGACGCATACACCTATTACCAAGACAACGGGGACGGCACCTATTCCGAATATGACGACGCAAGTACCCAGTTCGAAGAGTACTACTCCTATTCGAGGATCATCGACCTCAGCTACCTTACGGGCTATACCTTTACGCTGAGCGGGAACAAGTATGTTGCCGATGACCCTGCCGAAGTCGGCTTGTACGTTTTGGGCGACTACGGCGAGGACTGGACATCGTTCGATCTCTATCTCGGAAGCGGACAGATTGTCAAGATCGTCGCCGCCATGGCCGACGGTTACACCCAGCAATACACCTTCTCGAAGTACGGCTCAATCCGTTTCACCCTTCCCGACGGCAGCGGCAGCGGCGGCGGCACGGATACGCCCGTCACCCCCTCAGACACGATGGAGAAGCAGGATTACAACGCCTCGACTTTCGACAACGAGAGATTGCAGAATAAGCTGCTCGAAGAGGACGGCGCGATCGGGCTCCCCTCCAAGGGAGACATCCACGCCCTCGTCATTCCCGTCCAGTTCAAGGGCGACACCATTACAAACACCCAAATGGACAATCTCCGCAAGGCGTTCAACGGCACGGCGGAGGATACGGGCTGGGAGAGCGTCAAGAGCTATTACGAAAAGTCCTCCTACGGGAACCTCAGACTCACCTTCGACATTCAGGACATCTATCAAGCGAAAAACAGCTCCTCTTACTATGCGAACTACAAGTCCACGGGCTCTTATGAGGGGCAAAGCTATCCGATCACGGGTGATACGCTCATTTTGGAGGAAGCGCTCAATTACTATCAGAGCCAGCTCGATCTGACGGATTACGACACCAACCATGACGGCTGTATCGACGCCGTGTATCTCATTTACTCCGCTCCCGTCGATTATGATAACGCGGACTTTTACTGGGCGTATGTGACATGGTACTATGGAAGCACGCAGTACGACGGGCTGGACGCTTACTATTATCTCTTCGCGGGCATCGATTTCATGGACGAGAGCACCTCGCGCGACAGAAGCTCCGGCTATAACAAGATCAGCGGGCTCAACATCAATGCCGATACATACATCCACGAAACCGGGCACCTTTTGGGATTGGACGATTACTATGACTATAGCGAGGGAAGCGGGAGCGACGAAGGGCTCGGAAGCGCGGACATGATGGACTACAATGTGGGCGACCACGGCGTGTATTCCAAGATCATGCTCGGCTGGCTCACCCCCACCGTCGTCAACGAGACCAAGACGGTGACGCTGAAACCCTCTGTCTCGGACGCATCGGCGATCCTCATCCCGCTGAATTTCGATAATTCCTATTTCAGCGAATATCTCCTTGTCGACCTCTATTCGGCGACGGGGGTCAACGAATTGCACTCCAAACAGGCGCAGACCTCGGATTGCATTCTGTACGGCGGCGCGTCCTACGGCGTGAGGATCTATCACGTTTCCTCTTCCATCAAGAACTCCTATTCGACCGATTACCAGTCCTTTACCGATTATAATAACTCGGATACGAAGTATGCGCTCATCAAACTTGTGGAAGCGGACGGCACCAAGAAATTCTCGAATTCCGGCGGCAACGCGGCAAAGAGTGACCTGTGGCTGGCGGGTAGCACCCTTCTCGGCAAGTTCCCGTCCTACACGCGGAACGACGGAAAGAAGATCAACTTCAACGTCTCGGTCGACAGCGTATCGGCGGCCGAAGCGCGCATCACGGTCACATTTCAATAAGGTTTTATAACGCAAGGGGAGGCGCACCGCCTCCCTTTTTTGTATGGAAACCGCCACGAACATAAGGCCTCCCCCTTGGCGCCCCGCGTCATTCTGCCCCGCGCGCGGTTCTATTGCACTAAGCGCGGCACGAGCGGGCACCGCCCGCGAAGTAGACAGTGGGCTGTACGCAGTCCAAATGGCAATTCCCGAAGAATCTCGCGGGGGACATATAGTACGCTGTAGCGGCGAGATCCTTCGGGACTTTCTCCCGCAGACTTTGTTCTTTTCCACTGGCTCAGGATGACGCCGCCCCCCACCACCGCCCGCGGCGGGGAGCGCAAAAAAGAGCAACGATAATTCCGTTGCCCTGAAATTTCCGCCGCACGAGCGGTTTTTTATCTGTGCTTTCCCATGAAGAAGATCGCGAGCGTGCCCGCACCCGAGTGGGTGCCGATGACACTGCCGATCTCGTTGATGAAGATCTCCCGCTCCCCGAACTTCGCCTTGACGAGCGAGACGAGATACTCCACATCTTCGGGGCAATCCCCGTGACTGATGAAGATGGGATCGTCAGGGCCGATGACGGAGAGTTCTTCCATCTTATCGACAAGGGCGTGGATGGATTTCTTCCGCCCCATGCTCTTCCCGATGGGGATCAAATGCCCCTCGTCGTCCACATGCAGGACGGGCTTGATCTTGAGAAGCGTCCCCACGATCGCCGTGCCCGTGCTCACACGCCCCCCTCTCTTCAAATGGAATAGGTCTTCCACGGTGAAGATATGGCAGATGTGCGGGCGGATCTCTTCGGCATATGCCTTGGTCTCTCCGAGGCTCGCCCCGCCGTCCGCCTTCTTGACGATATAGTCTACAAACAGTCCCTGCCCCAAAGAGGCGCAGAGGGAATCGACGACTTCGATCTTGCAGGAAGGATACTTCTCCATGACCTGCTTTGCCGCGGCAAGATAGCTCCCGTAGGTGCCCGAAAGTCCCGAAGAAAAGGCAATTCCGAGGATATCCTGCCCCGCTTCGGCGTATTTTTCCATTGCGCGGGCGACCTGCTCGGGGCTCGCCTGAAAAGTCGTGGGTTTTGCGCCGTCGCGCAGGAGCCGATAGAACTCCTTCACGTCGAGCGAGGCGCCGTCCTCGCCCTCATAACTGACGCCGTTCATCGTGAAGCCGAGCGCCACGGCGCCGAGGCCGTGTTCGGCATAATAGGATGCCGGGAGATCGCTTGCCGTATCGGTAAGGATTGCAAATTTACGCATGTCAAAAAAACCTCTCGATAAAGTAACAAGCCTCTCCCCCACTTGTCCGAACAAAATTATACTACGGAATGAGTCACTTTGTCAACGATTTTTTACTTTACGACTGTGAAATTTTTTACACGTGACGCCTTGAAGGAGAGGCTGACGGAGAACCCGTGCCGCGCCTTTTCCACCGTCAAGACGGGCTCGCCGTCGAGATCGAAATACTCCCGCGCGACGCGACAAAAGTCCCTCAGCGCCTGTGCGCGGCTCTCACGGTTGAGCCCCTCTTTGTCCTGCTCGAACATCCGCGCGATGCGCTGTCTGTCCTCTTCTCTCATGGGTTCCCCCCCGTCTTTTTTTGCTGTTCCCGTCCGCCGCAGAGATAGAACTCGGCAAGCGCACGGAAGGCGCGCGACCGCGCCACGATGTTTTCGAGATAGAACTTATCCTCTTCGGGGATCGCCGCAAAGAGGGAGATCCCGAGCGCCTTTGCGATCTCCTGCGGGCGCATGACTTCGCCGCGGCGGGCAAAGTCCTTCCGCACGAGATTGACGGCGAGCCCCACCTCTTCGAACCGATAACTTTTGAGAATATTTGCGACGCGGTCGGCGTCCCGCATGGCGGAAATATGCGGGGTCGTGACGAGAAGGGCCTCGTCCGCACACGCCGCGGCACGGTGGAAGCCCTCCTCGATGCCCGCGGGAGAGTCGATGAGAATGAAATCAAACTGCGGCGAGAGAGCGTCAAGAATGAGCCTTACCGCCTGCGGGGAGACGTAACGCTCGCTCACGCGGTTGCTCGAAAGGGCGTAGAGCGTCGGAAAGCGCGGGTGTTTGATGAGGGCCTGACGGGGACGGCAGCGCCCCTCGATCGCGTCTACAATGTCGTAGAGCGCGAGATGTTCGACGCCGAGGACGACGTCCACGTTGTTGAGCCCGAAATCCAGATCGCAGACGATGACGCGCTTCCCCTTTTTGGCAAGCTGTGCGGCGAGATTACAGGCGACGGTCGTCTTTCCGACGCCGCCCTTCCCGGAAGTTACGACGATCTTGATTGCCATTCCTGCCTCCCCGCACGGTCTTTCCTTGAATTTTATCACATACAAAGCGGGATTTTCGCGCTGATACCGTCGAAAAACCGCAAATAACAACGGAAAGGGCCCCCTTGGCGGATTTTAGGGGAAGTGGGTTGAAGCCCCCTCGCTGCCCCTTTCAGGGGAAGTGGCGAACGTAGTGAGCCAAAGGGGTTTCCAAAACCCCTTAGTCTCGGCTACACCTCGACAGCTCCCCTGAGAGGGGCGCCGAGAGCCCCCCACCTCGGCTCTCCCTCGAGGGGAAAATTTTGCATTCTGCCAAAGATTGATAATCTTTGGCGCAAAATTTTCTTGGCATTTGCCCATATGTTTCGGGCAAATGCTGACCGAATGCGGGTCTCTACCCGCATGAGACGCTGTCGCGCCGCCCTTGCGCGACTGAGGGGGTGTCGTTCTCAATCACGCCCCCGTGTCATACCGTAAGATAGCAAAACACCCGCTGTGCAACTGCACAGCGGGTGTTTTGCCGATCATTTAGTTCTTCTTACGGCGGACCGCGTAGACGACCGCGACTGCGCCGAGGGCGGCAATGACTCCGCCGACGACCGCAAGGGTGATCCAAAGAGCATTATTGGACTGTTCGTTCTCGACGATGCCGCTTTCAAAAGTAATCACGTAATTCGCGCTCGTGAGGCCGCTCGGGGTCACCGTCGAGGTGCCGTCTCCGTTATCTACCCTTTCAAGGTGAAGCTCACCTTCGAGCACGCTCTCGTCCTCGCCGTTCACAAACCCTTCGTAGCTCACGCTACCGTCACGGTTCACACGGACGGTCAGCGCTCTTTCCGTGACTTTAACCTCGATGAACGCTTGGTTACCGACGGGCTCGACCTCATAGTTCGCCGTGCCGTCCCCCGTCACGTGGATCTCGACGATCTTCGCGTACGTGTGCGTCCCGACATTGCTGTCGCTCAGCACGAGTTTCACTCTCACCGTAAGGCTGAGTTCGGCAGCCGTCGTTGTTTCGCCCGAAGAGAGCGTGACCGTCGCTTCCTCCACTTCGCCTTCGAATTCCGCACTGCCGTCGTACTCCTTCACGGCGGAGATCCCGCCGATCCGCACAGATGCCTTCTTCACGGTGAACTCTACCGATGCGGTCACATCTCCGAGCGTAATATTCGCCGTATAAACGCCGCTGTTTACAACACTATCTACAACTTCGCTTTCCGCATTCTTATAGATGATTGCGGGAGCCGCAACGAGCCCATCGGGATCCACAACGACCGTCGCCTCGATCGCGTCGCCGCTGAACGTCGTATTTGCGGGCGCGACCACTTTCACCGTGCCGAGCTCAGCGCCGTCGTGCACACAATGCACCGTGATCGTGTCGCCCGCGGCGGTGTAGGTGTAATTGCTGTGATCGTGCTCCTTGGCAAGATAGATTTCGCTTTCGCCCTTACGGACGCAGACCTCGTTATCGTTCGTTTCGACGGTATATTCGCCCTCGATCGCCTTGCCGTCTTTCGACGTGATCGTAAGTTCCTTGATCACCGTTTCGTCCTCGCCGAGCTTAGGAACCGCAAGGATGAGCTTGCCGCCGTCTTTTACCGTCACAACATCTCCGCTTTCCGCAGTGAAAATGCCATTTTCGAGCGTGAGCTTGCCGCCGTCGACCGTGATCTTACCCGTGAGAGTATGCCCGAGAAGATTGATGATGACGTCCATCCCCGCTGCGATCGTGATGTTTTCGCTGATAGATTCATTGACGTAGATCCTGTCGCCCGCAGACGCCTTTGCAAGCGCCTCTTCGAGCGTATTAAAGCTGCCGACATGGACGGAGCCTTCGCTATAGAGGTCGATCTTCTTTGCATCCGCCTCAAAGATGAAGCTGCCGTTTTCGGGGTCGGTCTTGAGGCCGCCGCTCAGATCGACGGGGTTTCCGTCGTTGGTGACGGTGAGATTGGAGGGAAGTTCTTCCGAAGAGAACTGCACCTGCGAAGCGTTGCCCTCTTCATCCTTAGAAAGTTCGATCTGGACGTTCTCGGTTGTATTTAATTGACCCAGTGACTTAACATGGATGTCCGTCTCGGAGCCCGTGATCTCAATGAGTTTCGACCTTTGTTGGCCCGCGCCCGGAACCGATGTCCCGATCAAGAGCTGGTCGGGCGCATCCACCTTGCAGTTTTCGATGGTAGTTTTCGGTCCGTTCGCATGTCCCAAGATAACGCCGGATCCGGTAGATCCGTCACCGATCTCGACGCTGATTTCCGAAAGCGTGCCGTTCTTCAACGTGAAATTGTCTTCGCAGTAACCTGCTACGCCGCCCGCCTTCCAGTCGCTGGATACGGAGGATCCTGTCATTTCCAAATTTTCAACCGAGACAACTCCAAACGTATGCCCGATGACCGCGCCGTTGAAAACACGATAGCCCGTGATATCATGATCGACGGTAATATTTTCGAGTTTGATATCCGATTGAACAGTCCCGAAGTGGCTTTGGCCGATAATTGCGCCGCCGGCCAATGTCGTATCGTCTTTCTCATTCAACGCGTCAAGGAAACCGTGCCCTACCGTGAAGACGGAATCTTTGAGCGTTATTCTATATACATCCACCGTGGCTTCGCTTGGATTCGTTGCATAACCTATCAAGCCGACAAACATTTCCCGCGCAACGATCCCGCTGATCTCATGATTATCTCCGTCGAGGGTACCCATGAAGGGGTTGGTCTTGTTGCCTGCAGGCATAAAATTCGGCTCTTTCGTTTCGGCGGCAAGAGCGACGCCGTTTGCGGCACCCGAAGCAAAATCAAGATTCGCACTGAGTTTCGCAGTTTTTCCCCGAAAACTATCTAAACCGCTGTTGACATAGAGCGCAAAGTAGCCCCATTCTTCGGGCGTGCCGATCAGGAACGTCTTGTCGATGTTATTCTTGTATCGATCATACCATTCCTGCGCCTTGAGATTGGGCGCAAACTTCACTTCGTAAAGCTCACCGTCCTGATACGACTCTCCCGCCTTGATATATCCGCCGAGGAACTTTCCGAAATATTTTTCGAGCCCCGCGATTTGGTCGCCACTGAAAGAGCCGCCCGTGATGACCGCTTTGGCGTCGCCTTCGAACGTGAACACCCCCTGATAGGTGCCGCTCGGGATGGTGAGCGTCCCGTTTTGCACCGTGACCGAAGTAACGCCTTCCTTGCCCGTGACAGTCACGGCTTCCAGCGTCACATCGCCGTCAACGGTGATGTTGTTGCAAATGACCGTGCCGTTCTTAATCGAAGCGCCCTCTTTGAGCGTTAATCCGCCTTCGAACGTCACCTTAAAATTCACAACGGAATTGAGATTGAGCGTGATGCCGTTTCCGATCTCAACATCGCCCGAAACGGTTGCGTCTTGAAGGACGGAGATCGTATCGTTTGCCTTCGCCTTCTGAAGGGCAGCCTGCAAAGTGGAGACCTTTTCGGAGCCGACGATGAAATACTCCCCTTCATTGACGAGCGTTACAAGATAGTCGCCGTTGCCGTCCGGACTGCTCGCCAAGCCATCGGGGGAGACAATATCGTTGAAGTCCCAAGAGAATCTGCATGCCGTGGTGCCGTCTGCAAGGTAATTTCCAAGATCGACAACAAAGATTTTTGTTTTATTTTTGGCAGAAACGGCGCCTTCGCCTAAGCCGCACTCATAAGTATGATTCTGATAGTCGTTACTATCTTTCCAAGCGAATAGCTCACCTGCGCGGCGACCGACGACATTGCCCTCCGTTCCGAATGCCAGATCGGAGAGAATATTTCCGCCTTTGATTTGAACACAGCCCGCGTATTCATCCACATTCGAATCGGTGATAAAGATGTCCTTAAGTTTGAACAAGGAAAGCAAATTACAATTACGTGTGTATTGAGCATTTTTAGTATCATAATACGTTGCGGGAACATATCCCGTTTGACGGATCGTCCCGCTTTCAAGGACCAACGTTGTATATTGGCTCACCTGTATAAATGAGCCGCCCGTGATCGCCTTTCCGCTCTTCACGGACAAGACCAATTCGCCGTCCTGCCGATCGCTCCCATCGCAAATGACAAAGGAATTTCTATACACGGCGCCGTTGCCTCCGGTGATATGATACGTATTCGACGGCTCCACCGTGAGTTTATGTCCGTTCAAGTCGAGCTTCAATTCTCCCTTAAGGTCTGTGAGTCCGATTTGGCCGATTTGATTATCCGTTAAAAGCGTAATGGTGCGGGTCTCTGCCTGCATTTTTTTGGCAGCCAAAAGGGCAGAAGTAAACGTTGCATAATAATGCTTTTCGCCATTCACCTCCAAAAGAGCCCCCGCTCTGTTCTCATCGATACGGCTCACCTGATAATATCTGGTAAGGATCGCGCCGGTTTGTGTTGTCTCCTGATAAAGTTCCATCCAATACCCATCGGGAACGTATGTAGATAAGTCTATACCCCATCTGCCGCCCGTCAAAGTAATGGTCACCTCGGAATTTCCCAAATTTTCCCGCGTATATTCTCCGCCCCATTCATCCATTTCATAAGATGTACAACACTGTATGTTTGTTGACGTTTTCAAAGTCGCGCTTGTATATTGCGCAAAATCTCCGCCTTTGATCTGTACATCGCTGTGACGGTAATCTTTAAGTTTTTCAATCAACTCCTTTTGCAATTTTAATTCTGCGTCAATCTTTTTTTGATCTTCCTCATAAAGATGACCTATGCCTTCATCGTCAACATAAAAATCGTCAGGATAATAAGGATCTCTGGTGTAAGTGTATACCCCGAAAAGATACACATTATTCATGTTCCCATCATCAGTATAAGGACTCGTCATGAATTTACCGTCATTGATCGTTAAATTCGCGTCTATAACTTTGAACACTTCTCCATATTCGCCGGTGAAAGTACCGCCGTTAACCGTTACGGAAGAATTGGAGATCGTCTGATCGGTATCATCGGCACCGGGAATATAGAGGCCGCTGATGATCATACTTTGGCCCCATGATTTAACACCGTTGTAATAGTCATCCGCCCCGGGGTCACCCTTGCTCTCCGGCCTTTCCAAGCCGATATTGGCGTTGACCGTCAGGTCGCCATAGTTATATATAACGGACGCTTGCCGCCAACGAGAACTTTCAATAAGCCCGTTCGACACAACTTTCCCGCTATAATTTCCGGAGGAGTCGATGATGGAGAGGGTGCCGTAGTTCACGATCACATAATCACTCCAGCGATTCAGGGCAAGCGAAAGCTTGTGGCCGGCGAGGTCGAGCCTGATATTCTGACCCCTTTCCACAATCAATTCGTAATATTTGGTGCCCTCGCCGCCGCTCGTGATCGAGTTCATCTCAATGTTCGCGCCAAGCTTGATCAACGTCGGCGTCTCGCCGGCGGCCGCGACGGCATCCTTTAAGGCCTTTTCGGTCATGACCGTTTCGGTGTGCTCGGGGGTGAACCCGCTCCCCTCTTCCGCGCTGGCCGTGCGGGCGGGCAATGCAAAGACGATGCCGAGCGTCAATGTCACGATGAGCGCCGCAATGAGGAACAGCATCAAACCCTGTTTCTTCAATACTTTCATACTTCCTCCTGAATTGCTTTACGGATCTTATTTTCTCCGCTTCTGCCGAAATTTATTTTCCATTAAGAGTTTTTTAGTTTGTCATAGAATGACAAACTGCCCCCATGGGGGCAAAATCTTTCAAAATCGGTTTTATCATATCATCCGAAATGAGGATTGTCAAGGAAATATTTCAATTTTAGCGAAAAAATTTCCTTATTTTATAAAGACCGCCGCAAATGCGGCGGTCTTCAAAAGATTTTTGCTTAATTCTTCTTGCGGCGGACCGCGTAGACGACCGCGACTGCGCCGAAGGCGGCAATGACTCCGCCGACAACTGCAAGCGTGATCCAAAGAGCATTATTGGATTGCTCGTTCTCTACGATACCGCTTTCGAACGTGATGACGTAGTTCGCGCTCGTGAGGCCGCTCGGGGTCACCGTGGACGTGCCGTCGCCGTTATCTACCCTTTCAAGGTGCAACTCGCCTTCGAGCACGCTCTCATCTTCGCCGTTTACAAACCCTTCGTAGCTCACGCTACCGTCACGGTTCACACGGACGGTCAGCGCTCTTGCCGTGACTTCAACCTCGATGAACGCTTGGTTGCCAACGGGCAGGAAGTTGTAGCTTTCCGCATTTGCTCCCGAAACGGTGTACGACGTGATGAGCGCAATCTGTTTGCCGACATTATACTGAGAGAGCACAAGCGTAACGGTAATTTCAATTTCGCCGTAATCCTCATCGACGGGATTGCCATAAATATCAAAGAGTTTGAACTGCCCCGCGGTGAGCGTCATTGTCATGGTCCCCTCGCCCGTATAGGCCAACCGATCGGGAAGCCCGCCGATCGAGACATCGACGATCAGCTCGGATTTTGCGGTATACCCGCCCGATCCGTCGCTGTTCTGCTTGACTTCCTTGGTGATATCTTCGCCCTTCTCATTCAGGAATGTGAGGTAATTCTCCTTCTCCTGTGTTTTGAAGGAGCCCTTCTGCACGCCGTCCTCTGCCGTGACTTCTCCCGTGATCTCGATGTCGACCGTTGCATCCTTACGGCTTCCGCCGACGACTCTATAAATGTCCAGTTCTGTCTTGCTGCCCTTGATCGAGATGTTCCCTTCGGACGCATTGTTGGTCTGATAGAGAGAGCCGAACAAAGAATTTTTGCTCTCAAGGATCGTGCAATCTTCGACGGTATTCTTCGCGTTATGCGCATGGCCGACGAGAACTGCGCTGTACATGCCGCCCTCTACGATCAAACCATTATCGCTATCTGTTGCACCCTGTTCGATATCCGCATTTTTCATGTAGAACTCACCGTCAAGATAACCGACGACACCGCCCGTTTTCCAGTTCCCCTTCACTGTGCAATGATCCCTGAAAACAACGGTATCGAGAATCACGCTCCCCCACGAATGACCGACAATGCCGCCGATGTGGAAATTGGCGTCCCAATTCATGCCGCCCGTGCTCGGGATCGCGTTGACATTGTAATCGACAGAAACTCCGCTGAGCGTGAAGTTTCCGCTCATGTCCGTCTTTTCTCTGTTTGCGTTCAAGATTCCGTGTCCGACGATCGCGGCGCCCGAATAAAATCCGCCGCCTCTGTTCAATTCATCCAAGACGCCGCTGTCGAGTTTGAAGGACGAGTTTTCGATCGTGATATTGTTGAGACGGGCCGCTCCTTCAACCGTGCCGAACAGGCCGACGACCAGTTCATGCGCATCGATATTGATGAATTTTGTACCGCTACCGTCAAAGATCCCCGCGAATCCATGTTGCAGATTCCCTGCGGGAAGGAAGTATTGCCCTTCAAAGTCAAGGACTTTCTCCGCGGCTGAAACGGCCGATCTTCTGTTGACGGCAGAGGACGCCTGACCATCCAAGCGGACTGTTTTCCCCGCAAAATTGTCCACGCCGCTATTGACGTAGAGCGCAAAGTTCGTCCAATCCTCCACGGTATGAATGATGAGGCTGTTGTTCTTTACGTTTTCCGAATACCACTTCTGCACGGTGAGATTCGGAGCGATCATGACGGGATAGAGCGTATCGTTTTCGTAAGAAGCTTCCGCCTCTTTCCATGCACCGCGGTATTGGGTAAAGTGAGGATCCAGCTTCTCGATCTCGCTCCCCTTGAAGGAGCCGCCCGAGATCACAATCGTCGCTGACGGTGCGATCTCAAATGTGCAATTGAAGACCCCGTTGACGAGTTGCAAGTCCGCATCCGCTTGGATCGTGACTGCACCATTGACCGTGACGTTCTCGAAGGGAAGCCAATCTCCGTCTCTGCTTGCCGTATTGCCCGCGACGATCACATTCCCGCTCAAAATGCCGTTCCTGACTCTTGCGCCGTCCTCAAGTGTAAGCGTTCCGTCGAAGGTAAGCTCAAAATCCGAACGGTTGAGGTCGAGCGTGACGCCACTCGGGATCGTGATGTCCCCACTGACTTCGGAGCTGCAAAGTGCACTGACCGTCCCGCCGCTCTCGCCGAGAGCTTGCAGTGCGGAATCTAACGTTTCATGGTCTGTAACGTTTACGCCATCGACGGATGCAAGGAACTTCGCATTCTCGACCGATTTCGAGATAATGTATACGCCCTCCCCCACAGGACTGCATATCAAGCCATCTTTTTGGAGCTGATTCGAAACATTCCAAGAAAATTTAAGCGTTTTTGTAGGGTTCTCCGTGAAGTATGCCCCGTAATTCAACGCAAAAATATTCTCTTTCTCTTCAACCGACGAACCATCAAAGTTGAATTCGTTTCCCGTCCATCTCATCAGGTCGGCCGTTCTTGTTCCGACATAGCTCTCGCCCTCACCGAATTGAAGCTGAGAAATGATGTTACCGCCTCGAATGGTAACAAGCGCATTTCCGTCATTCGGCGTTTCTTCCTGGGGCAATTTGGAAATGATCGTTCCCGTCTTAAACAATGCTAAAGCACGTCTGGTGGTAGCATCGTTTTTTGTATACCAATCAGCCCCAAAAATACCAGTCTGACGAATTGTGCCACTTTCCAAAACAAATTTCGTATTGGAGTAATCTGTACTATTGGATAATAGTATATATCCTTCACCCGTAAGATTATTGTTTATCAGGTCACGATAACTCAAAATAAGCTCGCCGTCCTGCCGATCGCTATTATCGCAGATAACAAGAGTATTTTTATACTGATTGTTATTACTCCCTTTGATCAGCCCCCCAACCTTCGACGATAAGTACTCCGTCATCGTTCCTGTTTTTTCGAGTTTAAGATTGTGCCCGTTCAAATCGATCACGATTTTCCCGTTTGTTTCTTGTAATGAAATTTCCGACAGAGAGAAATCCTTTTGCAGTTCAAGGACACGCTCGCTATCTCCATATTCCCCGATAGCATGATCCCATGCGGTTTCAAAGGAACTAAAGTTCAATGTTTTTCCGTCCGCGATCAACCGAACGCCGATCTTGTCGGAATTGATATTGTCGACCGTGTAATACTGCGAGACGATTTCCCCCTCGGTATCGTATTCCGTCTGTTGGACAAACATTGATCCTTCCGCCGTATATTCGGGATATTCCCTTAACCATTTCCCACCGGAAATTTCAACATCCAAAGAAATCTCCTCGGTACCAACTTGTTCAAAAGTATTACCAATATATCTATCATAACCGGCTATGACTTTTATGGCCTTATCTACAACGATTTTGCTTACCAAAGGCAAGTCGGTATAATCGCCGCCACTGATACGAACTACACTTTTATGAAGTGCCTTAAGTTCTTCCGCCTCTTCGGCATTCTTTCTGATTTCTACATCTTTTAAGAATTCAGGGTCACTCGGCTCAAACCACGGATCGAATGGCTCCAACGTAGAACTTTCTATATCTAAAAAGTCTAGACCCGAGGAAATGTCTTTATTGGTACCTATAAATTTGCCACCTGAAATTGTGAGATCGCCATCAAGGTTTTTAATAAAGTAATTTACGGTCATGAATCTTTTCGCCGCAGTGCATGTTATTGTGCCGCCGGCAATAGTCAAAGAAGGACGTCTATAGTATCGCGTATAATAGACTTCATCTTCATTTTTAATACTTGCCATTACATTGGAAATCGGAGTAGACATAGATGTTATGTCTACCGACAATGTTGCGGTGCCATAATTCAATAAAGGCATACCGTTATCTGAAGAAATGGATATCAAGCCGCCGCCCTTTCTGTCAATTAGCGTTAACGTCCCCGCATTCGTAATGAAGTAATCTGAAGTTGACGACTCAAGCAGATGGCCATTCAAATCGATCGTTATATCCTTGGCCGTATCAATAAAATACTGTATATTGCCGCTGATGTCGTCCGTGAGCTGAATTTCATAATTCACACCGTCGGGGGCATTGTTTATCGCGTTCTGCAATGCCTCGGCGTCCCCGACTTCAGCATCCACAGCCGCCACGGCGGATTGCGCGGGCAGCGCGAAAATGACGCCCAAAGTCAATGTCACAACGAGCGCCGCGAGCATGATCAACGTCAACCATTGTTTTTTGAGTGCTTTCATGTCCTTCTCCTCTGTTAAGATTTTTAGTTTGTCATAGAATGACAAACTGCCCCCATGGGGGCAAAATCTTCCAAAATCGGTTTTATCATATCATCCGAAATGAGGATTGTCAAGGAAATATTTCAATTTTAGCGAAAAAATTTCCTTATTTTATAAAGACCGCCGCAAATGCGGCGGTCTTCAAAAGATTTTTGCTTAATTCTTCTTGCGGCGGACCGCGTAGACGACCGCGACTGCGCCGAAGGCGGCAATGACTCCGCCGACAACTGCAAGCGTGATCCAAAGAGCATTATTGGATTGCTCGTTCTCTACGATACCGCTTTCGAACGTGATGACGTAGTTCGCGCTCGTGAGGCCGCTCGGGGTCACCGTGGACGTGCCGTCGCCGTTATCTACCCTTTCAAGGTGCAACTCGCCTTCGAGCACGCTCTCGTCCTCGCCGTTCACAAACCCTTCGTAAACGACCTTGCCGTTCTTGTCAACTCTGACGGTCAGCGCCGCGGGGATGACCTCGAGTTCAAGGAACGCCTCGTTCCCCGCCGTTGCAAGCGTGTAGTTGCCGTTCCCCGTCATATCGATCGCGGTGATGAGGGCGATCTGCTTCCCGACGCCGTAATTGGATCTTTGAAGGGTCACGGTCACCGTGATACCGGTATGATCCTCTACGACGTTCCCCGCGAGATCCTTGAGGACATAGCTCGAAACCGCAAGGGTAGGCTGCCCTTCGCCTTGGTAGCCGACCGTGCCTTGAATGTTGCTGATGACAAGTTCCATCGGCTTCACGGTGAACGTGACGCTTGCCGTGAGTTCATGGAAGACAATGCTTGCCGTGTATGTGCCCGCCTCGGTGATGATATCGACCGGTTCTCCCGCCTCATTCTTATAGGTGATCGTGGGAGTCTCGTCAGGCTCAAACCCGATGATCCCGACCGTAGCCTCGATCACGTCGTCGCCATACGTCGGATCCTCGGGCGCGACCACCTTCACGGTGCCGTAACCGACATCATCATGCACGCAATGCACCGTGACCGTATCGCCCTCTACCGTGAAGGAGCCGACTTCATGCTCCTTGGCAAGATAAATTTCGTTATCGCTCTCGCGGACGCAGACGTCGGTGCGGTTCTTTTCGACGGAATATTTCCCGTTGACGGCCTTGCCGCCCTTTGCCGTGATCTTGAGTTCCTTGATCGTCTCGCCCTCGCCGACTGCGGGGACCGTGAGGACGAGCGTACCGCCATCGTTTACCGTCACGGTGTCTCCGCTTTCCGCAGTGAAAATGCCATTTTCGAGCGTGAGCTTGCCGCTCCCGACCGTGATCGTGCCCGTGAGAGTATGCCCGCCGAGATCGAGCGTAACTTCCTTGCCCGTGTTGAACGTGACGGTTTCTGTGACATTTCCATTGAGAACGACCGTGTCGCCGTTATTGGCGCCTTGGAGCGCATCTGCAAGCTTTGCAAATCTGACGATGTTGCCGTCTTTCGAATATACCATGACCACAACAGGGTCGCCCGCTTCGGTCTTAAACGCGTCGCCGGGGATCTCTTCTTCCCCGAAGTTCACGGAGAAGCCGCCTTCCTGCTCGCTTTCCTCTTCGGTCGTGGGAACGGTGAGCTCAAGTCCCGTGTCATGCGCCCCATAGAGGGGATTGTTTTTCACATTTGCAGAGCCTTTGGCTGCGATATCCGTCCCGACGCCTTGAATCTTGAACTCTTTGTCCGCATTCCCTGCATCCATGCCGCCGACCAGATAATCATCGGGCGCATCGACATCGCAGCTATCAAGGGTCAAAGACCGGCCGACCAGCTGACCCATGACGGAGCCGACATAACTGCTGCCGCAACCTGTGGTGTCAAGTTCGGTGACGGAGCCGTTCTTGATCGTAACGCTCGCCTCGGTGAAGCCGACAATACCGCCCATCTTCCAGTTGCCTTGGAGCGTGACCTTCTCAATGTTGATGTTTTCAAGGCAGAGATTGCTCCACGTCTGACCGATGTAGCCGCCGGCCATGATGTTACCGGAGTTGGGCGCCTGCGCAATCGTCACGTTTTCTACCGTGATGTCTTTCGCGGGATTCTTTTCGCTATTCCCATGATTGCCCTGCGCGATGATACCACCGGCAAAGACCCAGCCTTTTTCGGTGTTATACTCGTCGAAGTACCCGACGCCGCGGCCGCCCGTGAACACGGAGTTGGCAACGGTGATATTGCTGATGCTTGCCGCGCCGTCCGTTCTTCCAAAGAGCCCCGCGTTGATCTCGGTCACTTTGATACCCTTGATCGTATTCCCCTCGCCATTAAAGGTGCCCGCGAAGCCATAAGAATGTCCCGGTATGCCTTGTGTGCCTGCGGGGAGGAAGAGCAAAGGTTCCGACACCGCAGAAGCGCCATTGACAGGGGGCTTATACCCAAAGTCGAGATCTTGCGTCAATTTGACGGTTTTACCGCTGAAACTGTCCACGCCGCTCGAGACATAAATTGCAAAAGCGTTCCAATCACTGGTCGAGGCGATCTCAAATTCCTTTCCTTCCCCATTGC
>CANRIY010000014.1 GCA_947630775.1 uncultured Clostridia bacterium
CCCGCGGACGTCCGTACTTACGAGGGGATTCACTCGCCCCTTACGGGGCTCGGAATGAGGGCACTCTCGGCTCCCCCTCGAGGGGACGCCGAGGCATACGCCTTATAAATTCAATTCCAAAGGAAAACATAATGAAGATCGTAGCTGCAACGGGCAATGCCCATAAACTGAAAGAGATCAGAGAGATCCTCGGCGGGTTCGAAGTGTTATCCGCCGCCGAGGCGGAGTTCTTCGGCGAGACGGAAGAGACGGGGAGCACCTTTCTCGAAAACGCCCTCATCAAGGCGCGTGCCGTCGCGGAAGCGACTTCGCTTCCCGCCCTTGCGGACGATTCGGGACTCTGCGTGGACGCCCTCGGGGGCGCACCCGGGGTCTACAGTGCCCGTTTTTCGGGGAAGGGAGACGCGGGCAACCGTGCGCTTCTTCTCGAAAAGCTCCATGGCGTAGAGAACCGCCGCGCCCATTTTTCCTGTGCGGTCGCGCTGGTATTCCCCGACGGCAGGGAACTGACCGCCGAGGGGCGCACCTACGGCACGATCCTGCATGAGGCGCGGGGCACGGGCGGGTTCGGGTACGATCCGCTCTTCCTTTCCGACGATCTCGGCGTGACATTTGCCGAGGCGGCAGAGGCGGAAAAGAACAGCGTGTCCCACCGCGGGCGCGCGCTCGCCGCCCTGAAGGAGATGCTGTGAAAACCTTTGTCGTCCTCTCCGATTCCCACGGCAGAAGGGGGGCGGTCGACCGTATAAGGCCGCTTTTTTCCGAAAATGACTATATCGTCCACCTCGGCGACGGCTCTGCCGACATGCGTCCCGCCGTTGAAGCCTTTCCCGAAAAATGCTACGTTATGCGCGGGAATTGCGACTTTGCCTATGGCGAGGAGGAGTGCGTCATCGAGGCGGAGGGCATGCGCATCCTGTGCTGTCACGGGCACCGCTACGGGGTGAAGAGCGGGCTCGAACGGCTCGCTCTGCGGGCGAAGGAGAAGGACTGCGATATCGCCCTGTACGGGCACACGCACGTCGCCTCCGTCGAGACGGTCAACGGCGTTCTGTGCGTCAATCCGGGGTCTCTCGGCGCCTATGCCGACCCGAGCTACTGTTACCTCGTCCTGCACCGCGGGAAAGCCACCCCGACGATCGTACCGTTATAGAATACAAAACCGCCGAAGGAGCTTTTCGGCGGTTGTTTTTTAGAGATCAAGAGGGTTAGACGGGGCGCGGAATTATCCCTTTCTACGTTTGATCAGAATGACAGACGGCGCGGCAAGCAAAAGCACGGCGGACAGTACGCCCCATGCTACGGGAGAAAGGGCACTCGCGCAGCCTCCGTCCGTCTCTTTCCGCTCTTCCGTCGCCGCAAACGCTTTCTCTACACGGAATACGGGGGTGAAATAGACAATTTCTCCCGCATCGTATTTTGCGATCACGTCGTAATACCCCCCGCGGTCGGCAAGATAGCCGACCGTCCCTTTTGTGAGCTCCATCTCTCCGTTGTAGCGGACGGTCATGACGTCGATCTCATCGCCTGCGGAAAGCGCTTTGTCGGTGCGGATGGCGTCCCCGCGGACCACCCTGAAGATCTCCTCTTTTCCGCCGAAATAGGCGCCGACGTTGTTCGTGAGCCCCATAAGACCCTTTTCGAACGCCGCGTCCACGCTCGCCTCGTTCTCCTGCGTCCAATACCAGCCGATGATCCCCCTGTCCCGCAGATAGTTTTCGTTGAATCTCTTTGTTGAGGAGCCGTTCGTGCTGATCGCGCAGTTGTATTTGCCGAGCGTGGGGAGCATGTTCGCAAAGTTCTCTTCGGTATATCGGTTGAGGTCCGCCGTCGGCACCTCGGGAAGCTCCCGCTGCATGCGTTCGAGCGCGGGATATCCGAAGGCAATGACGACGATATGTTCGTAAAAATCCGTCTCGTCGAGGATCTCTTTGAGCCGCGTCACGATGTCCGTTCCCTTTGATTTGATCTCAAAGACGAGCACCGCGTCCGAGTCCTCGAAGAGGGGAATGATCTCCTGTAAGGTGGGGATCTCCTCCCGCGGCTCGAACAGATCGAGCCGTGCGCGCTTCACCTGCTCCAGTGTCATGGATTCGATGTTTCCCGTGCCGTCCGACGTGCGCGCGATGCCGTCGTCGTGCATCATCACGATTTCGCCGTCCGTTGTGAGCATGCCGTCCAGCTCCACGTGGGTCGCGCCCGCTTCGATCGCCGCGCGCGTGCCGCTGACGGAATTTTCGTTGTGCGTCGTCGGGAGTCCGCGGTGGGCAACATTGAAGGGCATGCGGGCATGGGTGGGGGGAAACGTCCCGTATACATCGTAGACGAGGGAAAAATCCTCTGCAACGATCCCGTATGCTCCGCTCGTGACAGAGGCGCGGACGTCCATTTCGTCTCCCGCCTCCGTCCAGACCGCCTTGAAGCGGCTTTGGATGTAGGTCACGGTATCATATGTCGCCTCTTTCAGGGGGAGCAAGATCGTTCCCGCACGGCTCACAGAGGCGGTTTTGACGCATTCGTAGGCACCCATGTCCGCAACCCTTATGATACCCCGCACGGTGGGACAGCGTTCCCGCACGCTCTTCACGAGGTCGGGCGCGCCGAGGACGGCAATGTCGAGAATTTCGATCTCTTCCGTGAGAAAGGAGACGAGCGCGTCCGCTTCCGCCTGTGTCGAGACGGAGACGACGGGAATGATCTTCCCCTCGATCTTTTTGTAAATTTCCCCGAAGCCGCCGAACACGGTCCCGTATTCGTCTACGATCTGAGCCGCGGCGTCCATGCGCAAAATGGCATTGGAAGGCCGCTCCCCGTCGACGGACGAAAGAATTTTTTCAAGCGTTTCGGCCGAATTTACATCGCAGACGACGGTCGGCGGATCGACGAGCTGTGTCTGCGCCGTATACGTTTCGGCGAGCACGGAAGAGGGCTCCGCGGCATGCGCATGCACCGCCGTAGAAAAAAGCGCGCCGCAAAATACCGCAACAAGGGTAAGCGCCGCGCCGAACATCCATATTTTTCGGGTTCCCGTCATAATTTTCTCCATTTTTCGGATTTGTGAATATTTTACCATAAATGAAAGAATTTGTCAAGAACCCTTTTGTTTCCGCTTGTTTTTTACAATTTGGTAGACCGTCTTGCCGATGGCCGCCCCGATGATGACGACGTATCCGACGATGCTCAAAGGCTTCGGGACCTGCGAGAGGAAGAAAAAGCCCAAGAGCGCCGCAAAGAGCACCTGCGCGTAGTCAAACACGGCGATCTCGCGCGCGGGCGCCTGACGGTAGGCGGCGGTGATGAAGAACTGCCCGCCCGTCGCCGCGACGCCCGCAAGCAGGAGATAGACCCACTGCATGGCGGTCATCGGCACGAAGCCGATGATGAAGAAGGGCAGGGCGACGACCGTCGAAAAGGCGGAGAAGAAAAATACCGTCATAAGCCCCCGTTCGCCCTTCATCGCAAGGATCCGCACGCAGGTATAGGCGAATCCCGCGCATGCGCCGCTCAAAAGTCCCGCAAGGGCGGGAAGGACGCGCATGTCGAAGGTCGGCTCCACCACGCACATCGCGCCACCGAATGCGGCGAGCACGAAGATGACTTCGGGGATCGAGGGCCTTTCTTTCAGGAGAAAGGCGGAGAACAGGATCGCGAAGAAGGGGGAAAGTTTGTTGAGGATGGACGCATCCGAAATGCTCCCGATGTTGTCGATCGCATAAAAGTTGAGGATCACACCTAAGAATCCGAGAAGAGAGCGCAGGAACAGCCACAGAAGGCTCTCTTTGCTCTCGATCCTGAACTTTTTCTTTTGAAACAGAAGGATGACAAAGACGACGACGGTCGTCAAAGCGTTGCGGAAAAAGACCTTCTGCATGACGGGGAGATCGCCCGCAAGGCTGACGAACAGATTCATCAGCGCAAACATGAGCGCCGCCCCGAGGATCAAGAGCACCCCGAGCCCCTTTTTGAATGCAGGATACATGATATATTATTATATGCGCACATGCGCGAAAAGTCAAACGAAACCCTCGTAAACTCTTGACAGAAGGCGGCAAATGCGATAAAATATCATTTGTTATATAACGAATATTATCAATAGGTGGGAAAGTATGCCGAAACAACGGAAAATCACAAGCGAAGCAGTTCTTAAAGCTGCGGCGGAGGTCGTGCGCGAGGGAGGCGCGGAGGCGTTGAATGTCCGGAGCGTCGCCGCGCAGCTCAAATGTTCCACCCAGCCGATCTATTCTCTCTTCCGCAATATGGAGAGCCTTCGGCGCGCCCTTCACGGCGAGGCGAAGGCGCAGTACAAAAAGCACATCGACGAATATTTGCAGGATACCTCCCGCAGCCGCTATGAATCCTTCGGCATGGGCTTTGTGAGTTTTGCACGGGACGAAAAGGGACTCTTCCGCTATCTCTTCCTCTCGGGGAAGGGGACGCCCGATCCCTTCCTCGACGATATCGTGGAGGAGATGGTCACCCTCTATCATATGCCCGCGTGGATCGCGCAGGCGTTCCATGCCGATATGGCAGTCTTCTCCTTCGGGTTGGGCGTGCTCGTCAATAAACAGTCGGACGCCTTGACTGAAGAGCAGATCTCGGGCGCGTTCAAGCGGCAGTTTTACGCGCTGTACGGCTACTACTTCCCCAACCGCCAAAGATTTTGGGAGAACTGAGATGAACGTCATCGAGACATCGCATCTCAAAAAATATTACGGCGAAGTCAAGGCGGTGGACGATATTTCCTTTTCCGTCAGGGAAGGGGAGTTTTTTGCCTTCCTCGGCGTGAACGGCGCGGGCAAGAGCACGACGATTTCCGTGCTCTGCGGCAGGGAGCCGAAAACGGCCGGTTATATTACGATCGGCGGGCGGGAGATCGACGCGGAGACCAAACGCTCCCTCGGCGTCGTCTTTCAGGAGAGCGTGCTCGACCGCTCGCTCACCGTGAAGAAAAATCTTGCCTGCCGCGCCGCCCTCTACGGGATCTATGGAAAGGCGTTCGCGGAGCGCCTCAAAGAGCTGTCCGCACAGTTCTCCCTCGACGAGATCCTCTCCCGCCCCGTCGGGAAGCTCTCGGGCGGGCAGAGAAGGCGGGTGGATATCGCCCGCGCAGTGCTCCACTCCCCCCGTATCCTGATTTTGGACGAGCCGACGACAGGGCTCGACCCGCAGACGAGGCGGGGCGTGTGGGACGCCGTCCATTCCCTGCGCAAGGAGACGGGAACGACGGTGTTTCTCACCACCCATTACATGGAGGAAGCGGCGGACGCCGACCATGTCGTGATCATCGACGGCGGGAAGATCAAGGCGGACGACACCCCCCTTGCGCTCAAGGATCGGTATGCCTGCGACGCAATTACCCTATACCATGTCCGCGAAGCGGAGCTCGAAAAGCGGTCGATCCCCTTTGAACGGGCGGGAACGGGGCTCCGCATTCCCGTACGGAATTCTATGGCGGCGACGGAGATGATCTGCGCGTTTCCCGAGCTTTTCAAGGATTATGAAGTGACGAAGGGCGGCATGGACGACGTGTTCCTCGCCGTCACGGGGAAGAGGGGGGAAGCATGAAAGAATTCAGTGCGCTCGTGCGCAGACATTGCAGCGTATTTTTTAAGGACAAGAGCGTTTTCTTTCCCTCGCTCATCACGCCGCTCATCCTTCTCTTTTTGTTTATCGCCTTTCTCGGGAACGTCTATCGCGACAGTATCCGTTCCGTTGCGGCGGGGTTTGAGATTTCGGACGGGCTCGTTGAAAGCATTGCGGGCGGCTGGCTCGTCTCTTCGCTCGTCGCCGTCTGCGCCGTGACGGTCGCCTTTACCGCAAATACGGTCATGGTGCAGGATAAAGTCTCGGGCGCGAGGAACGATTTCCTCGTCTCCCCCGTCTCGGGAAGGCTCCTTGCGCTCTCCTATTTTGTGTCGACATACCTTGTCACCGCGTTCATGTGTTTTGTTGCGCTGGGGGCGGGATTCATCTATCTCGGGATCGCCGGCTGGCATCTCTCCGCGGCGGACGTTTTTCTGACCGTCCTCGATCTTCTTCTCATGATCTTATTCGGGACGGCGTTTTCCTTTGCCGTCTGTTCCTTTTTGCATTCGCAGGGCGGGATCGCGGCGGTGCAGGCGACCGTCTCATCCGCATACGGATTCCTCTGCGGCGCGTACATGCCCCTGTCAAATTTGGCAAATTGGCTGAGAAATCTTTTGATGTTCCTGCCGGGGACGTACGGCACGGGGCTCACCCATCTCCACCTGATGGGCGGCGCGATGGAGGCGATGCGGGGAGAGGGGATCCCGATAGAAGTCGTGCAGGGCATGAAGGAGGGATTCGACTGCACGCTCACCTTTTTCGGCTCGGCGGTGCCCGTTTGGGTGTGCTATACCGTCCTCGCGGCGGCGGGCGTTGCGCTTCTTGCACTCTGTGTGCTACTCTATCTCCGTCCGCATAGAAAATCCCTTGACAAAAATGATTCTCTCATGGTATAGTAGTTAACGGAGAAACAGATGAAAGTCAACGTCAGGAAATTACGGGAAAATGCGATCTTGCCCGCTTACGGGTCTGCGTTTGCCGCGGGTGCGGATCTGTACACCGCGGAAGGGGCCGAGATCCCCGCAGGGGAGACGAGATTTCTTCATACGGGCATCGCGATCGAACTTCCCGCGGGGACGGTGGGGCTCATCTATGCGAGAAGCGGCATGGCCTGCAAGCAAGATCTTGCGCCCGCCAATAAGGTCGGGGTGATCGATTGCGATTACCGCGGCGAGATCGTGGTCGCCCTTCACAATCACGGAAGAGAGGCGCGGACGGTCGCCGCGGGGGACAGGATCGCCCAGCTCGTCGTCGCGCCCTACTATGTCGCCGAGTTTGAGGAAGCGGAGACGCTTTCGGACACGGTGCGCGGCGTCGGCGGCTTCGGTTCGACGGGGAAGTAATTGCGCCCCTTGCTTCCCCTCTTAGGGGAAGTACCCGCGTAGCGCCCCTCTTGCTGCCCCTTTTAGGGGAAGTGGCGAGCGTAGCTAGCCAAAGGGGTTTCGGAAACCCCTCAGTCACCTGCGGTGACAGCTCCCCTATAAGGGGAGCCGAGAGTCGAGACGCGTCAGAACGACACCCCCTCAGTCACGCAAGGGCGGCGTGACAGCGTCTCGCGCGGGTAGCACCCCGCGTAACTTTGCGCCTGTGGCGCTTGTGCCGCCCTTGGTGCACAAAAAGAAATGCGGGCGGGGCGGTCAGGCATTTGCCCGAAACATATGGGCAAATGCCAAGAAAATTTTGCGCCAAAGATTATCAATCTTTGGCAGAATGCAAAATTTTCCCCTCACCCGTCACTACGTGACACCCTCTCCCCATAGGGGCGAGGGCAAGGGGCCCTTCGTTCCAAATTACTGCGCGAAGCAAAACCACGCTTTTGCGGCAGCGCACTCAAGTTGTCGAACCCCTTCGACTTAATGTCCTCTCGAGCGAATGAGACAGTGACTCAATATCCCAAAAACGTAACTTTCCTCGCTCGTATTTATTTTGAGCGCGCGCCGACAAGGCGCAAGCTCAAAAGAAATCGAGCGAAATAAACAGGAGTTTTTTCTATGCGCATGCGGAGAAAGAGAAATTTGGAACCGAGGATGGAAGCGTGCGCGGACCTCTTGCTCGCGCGGGGGAAACCCTGTAAAAATCTCAAAGAGGCGGCCGAGACCTACCGCGCTCTCCTCGATTTTGAACATGTATTCGGAAATACCGCTCCCGTGGAGCTCGAGATCGGCTGCGGCAACGGCGGATTTCTCTTGGAGAAGGCAAAACGCGAGCCCCATGTCAATTTTCTTGCGGTGGAGCTGTGCACCAACGTCATTCTGACGGCGATGGAGCGGACGAAGGCGGCGGGACTTTCCAATATCCGCTTTCTGAACATTCCCGCCGAGATCCTCGAATGTTATCTTGAACAAAAGAGCATCGGCGTCATCTACCTGAACTTTTCCACGCCGCTCCCCGAAAAGAGCAGGGAAAAGCAGCGGCTCACCTCTATGCGGTTTTTGGAGATCTACAAAAAAATTCTTAAAGAGGACGGGCGGATCGAGCAAAAGACGGACAGCGCCGAGTTTTTCGGATATTCCCTCAACCGTTTTGAGGAAGCGGGGTTTACGCTCACCGACGTCACGCACGATCTGCACAACAGCCCGTATGCGGGAGAAAACATCGTCACTGAATACGAGCGGAATTTCTCCGAAAAAGGTCTGCCCATCTTCAGGGCGGTCGCGAAACTCGGCCAAACCGATAAAATCTGCACGTCTGCCGCAGATGCGGCGAAGGAGCAAAAATGAATTGGCATGTCACTCTGTATAACGTTCTGACGACCGTCAATAACGTTCTTCTGATCCTGATCGGGATCCCCTTTATTTTGCAGTTCCTCTATATGTTCTTATTCTGGCTGCCGAAGAAAGTTTTCCCGAAAAGCGACGTCAAAAAGCGTATTTGCGTCGTGATCCCTGCCCATAATGAAGAGGATGTCATCGGAACGACCGTGCGGCGGCTCTTCGAGCAGCAGCAATATCCGAGAGAGCTCTTCGACGTCTATGTGATCGCCCACAACTGCACCGACAGGACGGCGGAACGCGCCCGCAATGCCGGGGCGACCGTTTTCGTCCTCGACGATCCCGACCCGAAGAGGCACATCGTCTCTTATGCGCTCAAATACGGGTACGAACAGATCCTTGCCACGGGGATCGAGTATGATTTTTCCATCCGTTTGGACGCGGACAACCACGTCAACGATGAGTTTTTCTCCCTGATGAACGACGCCTTCTGCGCAGGGGTGCAGATCGCCCGTCCCTATGAGTCCGCGCTGAACATGACGCAGAACCAGTTCACCCGCGCGTGCGGGCTGTACTACACGTTCGATTCCCGTTTTTCTTCCCGCGTGCGCGAACGGTTACATATGGACGCCCATGTCAACGGCCCCGGGTCGATGACGGACATGGCGATCATCAAAAAGATCGGCGGATACGACACGGTGAGCATCGTCGAAGATACCGAATTCAACATCAAGCGGATGCTCGAGGGCGTGCGCTGCCACTTTGTGGAGGACGCCGTCGTGTATGAGGACCTCCCGTCCTCCTTCCGCGATACGAAGAACAGGAACAAGCGGATCGCCGCGGGGAACGCCCGCCTTCTCGCCCGCTATACCCCGCGCATGTGCTGGAATTCTCTGAAACAGCTGCGCTTCTCCTTCATCGAGCAGATCCTGACCTATGCGTTCATTTTTATCTGCTTCCTTCTCTGTACATGGATCCCCGCATACTATATCTATGCCGTGGGATACCTTGCGGGCATGGGATTCTTGACGAACGCGCAGGCCGCGGCGGCGGGCATTTCGGGACCGGGGCTTTGGCAGCTCCTCATCATCATCGGGATCTGCCTCGGCGCGCTGTTCTTGGTCGCGGGGATCTGTCAGGGGCTCCTTCTCGTCATGCTGGATTACAAAAAAATGGGCGCGGAGCGGCGCAGGGAGCTTCTCTCGGGCGCGTTCCTCTTCCCCGCGTTTACGGTGGTCTACTGCCTGACGATGACGCTCGGCCTCTTCTCCAAACCCAAATGGGTGAAGATCAACCGTAATACAGGAAATATCAGTGAATGAAATTGCTCTGAAAATTGAAGATCTCTGCAAATCCTATGCAGATGTAAAAGCGGTGAACGGCATCTCCTTTTCGGTGAAAAGGGGGATGCTGTTTGCCTTTTTGGGGGTCAACGGGGCGGGAAAGAGCACGACGATCAACATGATATGCTCCATTCTCAAAAAGGACGCGGGGAAGATCTTCGTGTGCGGTTATGATCTCGACGAAAAGCCCTTTGAGGTCAAGCGGGAGATCGGCGTCGTCTTTCAGACGAGCGTGCTCGACAGGGAGCTCACGGTGAAGCAAAATCTCGGGATCAGAACTTCCTTCTATTCCCTCTCCAAGGCGGAAAAGAAACAAAATCTCGACGAGATCATCCGCCTTCTGGAGCTCGGGCCCATTCTCAATAAGCCCGTCAAGAATCTCTCGGGCGGACAAATGCGGCGGGTGGACATCGCAAGGGCAATGGCGCACCGCCCGCGGCTGCTCATTTTAGACGAACCGACGACGGGGCTCGACCCCAAGACGAGGCTTGCCGTCTGGTCGCTCATCGACCGCGTCCGCGCCGAGACGGGCATGACCGTCTTTTTAACGACCCATTATCTCGAAGAGGCGGACAAGGCGCAGGACGTCGTCATCATGGACAAGGGACGCATCATCGCCCACGGCACGCCGAACGAGCTCAAAAACGCCTATTCGAGCGACAGGATCGTCTGCTACCGCGAAAGGGATGCCGCGTTCGAACGTGCGCTCGGGGCGGCGGAGAGGAGCTTTTCCTACGACGAAGAGCGGGGCGCTTACCGCATCGACATCGGCGGCGGCGCGGACGCGAAGGAGATCTTGGGAAAATTTGGCGCATATATCGGGGATTTCGAGATCTTAAAGGGGGACATGGACGACGTGTTTTTGAACGTCACGGGAAGAAATATCGCGCTCACGGGGGAAGAAAATGCCTGAGAAAAAGACAAGGCCCGCAGATATCTTCTTTCAGCTCACGAAGCGGCACCTTCTCGTCTTCTTCAAGAACAAGGTGCGCGTGATGTATACGCTCCTCGTGCCCGTCATCATCTTTGTGGTATATATCTTCTTTTTGAGGGGATTGGAACTCGGGATGGCGCAGGAGTATTTGCCCGAATACGGCATTACGGCGGACGCCGAGCTCTTGCGCTGTATCGGCGCGCTCGTCGATTCATGGATGCTCTCGGGGATCACGGCGCTCTCCGTCATCACCGTCTCCCTGCAGACGAACAACGTATTCGTCGAGGATAAGGAGAACGGCGTCAACCGCGACTTTGCCTCTTCGCCCATCCACAGGAATATCCTCGTCGGGAGCTATTTCCTCTTCAACTTCATCGTCACGGTCATCATCTGCTTTCTGTTCCTCATCGTCTGCGGCGTCTATCTCGTCTGCATGGGGGAGTTCATGCTCACCTTTGCAAACGTCATGACGATCTTCGCCGTGCTCCTCTATACGACGGTCGCGGCGACGCTCATGACGGTGTTCATCTCCTCTTTTGTGAAGAAAGGGGGGACGATGGCGAGCATTGTGGCGGTCTTCTCGACGGCGATCGGATTTTTGATCGGCGCGTATATGCCCTTCGGCATGCTGCCCGACGGCATGCGGTGGGTGGAGAACGTCTGCATGTTCATCCCGGGGACGCACGGGTGCGCCCTTCTTCGGTACGCCTTTATGGAAACGCCCCTGAAAGCGCTCACGGCGCATGCGGGGACGCTCGGGCTCGATCCCGCACGGGCACAGGAGTTGGTCGCGGAGCTCACGGAAGATTTCGGTTATAATCTGAACTTTTTCGGCGTGAGCGTCGGGCCGCAGTGGCAGGCGCTCGCAAACGCCGTGTTTATCGTTATTTTCCTCGCCCTCAACATCGGGCTGGGGAAGCGGATCGCCGACGTGCTCGGCATCGTAAAGAAGAAGAAAAAGAAGTAAGAGATCTTGAAATCGTCAAAAACGCCGCTTTTTGCAAAAGCGGCGTTTTTGATACAAAGAATTTTTGGTTGTCGTCGTTTATCGGGATCCTTCGACACGCCGCAAGGGCAGCGGCGGCTCAGGATGACGCGGGGGGAGCCGAGAAACCCCTCAGTCGCGCCAAGGGCGGCGCGACAGCTCCCCTAAGAGGGGAGCCAAGAGTGCCCTTCGTTCTAAATCACTGCGCGAAGCAAAACCACGCTTTTGCGGCAGCGCACTCAATTTGCCGAACCCTTTCGGCTTAATGTAATTGAGAAGCGATTTTCGCAGCGATTTGATTGATGCACAGGGAAGGTTCGCTCGTTCATTTCTTTTCGATGCCCCGCGAGATTTCTCCACGCGGTCGCTTCGCTCCCTTGGCCGAAATGACAAAGCGGGGCGCCTTAGCGGGGCAAGCAAAGAAATGAACGAAAGAAATAAACAAAAAAACTCAAAACAGCGCCTTGATCATCTGCGAGACATAGGTCACGGGGACGAGTTCGATCTTTCCTTGGAACCTCTCGCATGCCTTCATGTTTTTCGCGGGAAGGATGACCCGTTTGAAGCCCATTTTCAGGCATTCGTTCACCCGCTTGTCCGCAAAATTCACGCCGCGCACTTCGCCCGTCAGGCCCACTTCGCCGAACACCGCCGTATATTTTTCCACGGGGATCATCTTTTCCGCCGAAGCGAGCGCCGCGCAGATCGCAAGTTCGGAGCTGGGCTCATTCAGCTTGATCCCGCCCATCGCGTTGAGGTAGACGTCCTGAACGGCGAGGGGGATGCCGCACCGCTTTTCGAGCACCGCGATGAGCACGATGAGGCGGTTCAGATCGACGCCCAGCGACATGCGGCGGGGAAGTCCGTAGGCCGTCTTTGCCATGAGCGTCTGGATCTCCACCATCATACAGCGGTTGCCCGTCTCGCTCGGTGTGACGACGGCGCCCGCGGCGATCCCGCGGCTGTCCGAGAGGAAGAGGGAGGAGTAATCGGTCACGCCGAACAAGCCCTCGCCCGTCATTTCAAACACGCCCACTTCCTGCACCGAACCAAATCTGTTCTTGACGGCGCGTAAGATCTTGAAGTTCTCCGTCCGCTCGCCTTCGAAATAGAGCACCGCGTCCATGATATGTTCCAGAACCTTGGGCCCCGCGAGCGTTCCCTCTTTGGTGACGTGCCCGATGATGAAGAAGGTGATCCCCCGCGACTTTGCGATGCGCATGAGCTTGCTCGCGCATTCCCGCACCTGCCCGACGGAGCCCGCGGAGGAGCTCAGCGTCTCGGTGTACACCGCCTGAATGGAGTCCACGACGACGTATTCCGCATCGTAAAAGCTCTCTTCGGCATTCTCGATGCAGGTCTCGTTGAGGAGAAGCAGGTTGTCCGAATCGAGATGCAGCCTCTCACAGCGGAGCTTGACCTGACTGCAGCTCTCTTCGGCGGAAAGATAGAGCACCTTGTGTTCTTTTGCAAGGTGTGCGGCGACCTGCGTGAGAAGGGTGGACTTCCCCACGCCGGGGTCGCCCCCCACGAGGATGAGCGAGCCCTTCACGATGCCGCCGCCGAGGACGACGTCGAGTTCGGAGATCCCGCTCGACACGCGGGCGTAATGCTCTTTTTCGACCTTTGAAAGGGGAATGGGGCGGGAGAGCGCGGGGCGGGACAGTTTACTCTTTACGGGCGTTGCAGGCGCGACGGCCTCCTCGACCATGGTGTTGAAGGTGCCGCAGTCGGGGCATCTTCCGAGCCATTTCGGGCTCGTATATCCGCATTGACTGCATACGAATTGGGTGGTAGCTTTTGGCATGATATTTCCTTTTCTGTTGGATTTTTATTTCAGAAGCACCGTCGCATAGGCGGTGATGCCCCTCCCTTCGCCGATGTAGCCGAGCTTTTCGTTGGTGCCCGCCGCGATGGCGACATTTTCGCACCCGAGGGAGGCGGAGAGGGCCTTTTTCATCGCCCCGATATAGGGGGAAAGGCGGGGACGCTCCGCAAGGATCGCAATGCTCACATTTGCGACTTTGAACGATTTTGCCCGTACCATGTCCATGACCCTGCCGAGCAAAAGCATGCTTGAGATGCCCTGATATTCAGAATCGGTATCGGGGAAATGATAGCCGATGTCCCGCTCGCCGATCGCAGAGAGCAGGGCGTCCATCAGCGCATGGACGGCGACGTCCCCGTCGCTGTGGGCAAGAAGGGCGCGGTCGGAGGGGACAGTAACCCCGCAGAGCGTGATATAATTGAGGTTCAGCCGTGCAATCCCGCGGTCGATCTCTTCCTGATGCGCGAATGCGTGCGTGTCTACCCCGAATCCGACGCGCTCGGCGGGCAGAAGATCTTCGGGATAGGTGAGTTTTTTGTTGCGGCGGTCCCCCGCACAGATCCGCGGCCGACCGATGTACGCGGCATACACGCCGCTGTCGTCCGTAAAGTCCTTTTCTCGCTTTTCGGCAAAGGCTTTTTCATAGGCGGCGCGGAGGTCTTTCGTGAGAAAACTCTGCGGCGTCTGAAGGGCATAGAGCGTTTTTCTTGGGGGCATGTCCGCGATCTCCCCGTGAGAATCGACGCATGCGACCGTGTCCGTGAGCGGAACGGCGCAGACCCCGCTTCCGTACGTTTTCACGCTGAAAAGACAATTTTCGATGACTTCGGGCGTGACGAACGGGCGTGCGGCGTCGTGAACGAGGACGGTATCCCCGTGCGCTTCGCGGAGGGCGCAAAATACCGTCTCCGTGCGGGTCGCTCCGCCGCGGACGGTGCGGGCGGGGAAGGGGGCAAGCAGGGGGAGAATGCGGGCTTCGTCCTCTTCGCGGCAGGCGACAAGGATCTCGTCCGCATAGGGCGCAAACGCGGAGAGAGCGTAGCACAGAACGGGCATGCCGTTCAGCTCGTGCAAAATTTTGTTTTCGGGCAGGTTCGCCCGCGTGCCGCTTCCCGCGGCACAGAGAATGACGGTTACCATAGCTTTCTCCTCATTCCGCGATGACCTCGTAGAGGCTCGCCGCTTCGTCCTTTTTAACGGTTTCTTTGAGGCCGAGCACGCGGAATTTCAGCACACCGCTCGAAAAGGCGAGCTCGACGACGTCGCCTATTTTTACGCGGTAGGCGGGCTTGACCTCTTTGCCGTTTACGGAGATCTTCCCCGCCGCGGCCGCCTCCTGCGCCACCGTGCGGCGCTTGAGAATGCGGGATACTTTCAAAAATTTGTCAATGCGCATGAAAACTCCTTTGTGTGGTGTGTTTGTGATGTTTTCGTCCCTCTTGCTTCCCCTCTTAGGGGAAGTACCCGCGCAGCGGGGGATAGGGTTTCCGAGAGAACGTACGGGCGAAAACCCCTCAGTCGCGCAAGGGCGGCGCGACAGCTCCCCTAAGAGGGGAGCCAAGGAACCCCTCAGTCACGGCAAGGGCGGCGCGACAGCTCCCCTAAGAGGGGGGCCAAGGAACCCCTCAGTCACGGCAAGGGCGGCGCGACAGCTCCCCTAAGAGGGGAGCCAAGGAACCCCTCAGTCACGCAAAATCGCGAAAAAAAGCACTTTTTTTGTCGATTTGATAAAAAATCGTTTCAACGGCGTGAAAACCGATTGACATCTTTCGCGTTACCGATTATAATACCATACTGTATCATTATGTTTAAAATGCGTTTCTGTGCGTTCTCGGGGATTTTTCCCGCCGCCGCAGGCGCTTCCGCTTTCCTTATATTATAGCGCATGAAGGCGCGGTTGTAAAGGGGAACGGAAGGAAAATTTCGGACATTTCGATTTTTATCGATGAAAAGATATACTCGGTAGATCGCCAAATGATAACAACAAGAAAGGAGTTATTTGACGGATGAACTTACCAATCTACAAGTACGGCAAAGTCGAAAGAAGAAAGTTCGGCAAGATCAACGAAGTCATCGACATTCCCGATCTCGTCGAGATCCAAAAGGAGAGCTACGACTCTTTCATCCGGGAAGGCATTCCCGAGATCCTTGAGGATTACTCTCCCATCACCGACTTTTCCGACCACTTCGAGCTGTACTTTCTCTCGCACGAGTTCGGGAAGGCGCCCAAGTATGACGAGAAAGAGTGCCGCAACCGCGACGCAACGTACGCCCTTCCCCTCAGGGTCAAGGTGCGCCTCGTCAACAAGGTGAAGGGAGACATTCTCGAGCAGGACGTCTTCATGGGGGATTTCCCTCTCATGACGGAGAACGGCTCTTTCATCATCAACGGCGCGGAGCGCGTCATCGTCTCCCAGCTCGTCCGTTCCCCCGGCGTGAACAACGTCGCAGAGACGGATAAGACGGGCAAACAGATCTACGAGACGACGGTGATCCCCAACCGCGGCGCATGGCTCGAATTCAAGCAGGATCCGCAGGGCGTCCTGTGGGTGAGCGTGGACAGGAAGAGAAAGCTCACGGCAACGGTGCTTCTCCGCGCGCTCGGCTACGGTTCCAACCGCGCCCTCGAGGAGCTCTTCGGCGGGGACAAGATGATCGCCGCCACGATCGAAAAGGACGATAAGGACAATCCGCCCATCCGCTCGGAATCGGACGGCCTCATCGCGCTTTACAGAAGGCTCCGCCCCGGCGAAGTCCCCACGGAAGAATCCGTGCGGCTCTTCCTCAACAATCTCTTCTTCGATCCCCGCAAGTACGACGTCGTAAAAGTCGGGCGGTATAAGTTCAACAAAAAGCTCAACCTTGCATACCGTCTGCCGGGGTGCCGTCCCGCGGACGACGTGTTCCATCCCGAGACGGGCGAACTTCTCGCCGCAAAGGGGGAACCCGTGTCCGAAGAACAGGCGCGCGCCATCCAGAACGCAGGGATCAACGAGATCTTTGTCCTCGTCAACGATCCCGAGGACGGCGAGATCCGCCACAAGATCATCGCAAACAATACGGTGGATTTTTCCGCGCTCTCCGATAAGGACACCAAGGCGCTCGGGATCCTGAAAACCGTCTACTATCCCAATTTTGTCTTCTCTAAGAAGATCGCCGAAGCGTGCGCAAACGCTCCCGTCGAGGAAGTCGCCGAGATGTTCCGCGACGAGATCAACGCCGTCTACTACACCCATGAAACGGAGCCCGAGGCGGACGAAAAGCAGGAAGAGAAGAAGAACCGCGAGAAGCGGAGAGACAACCGCCTCAAATTCGTCACGGCGTGCAAGCTCTTCCACGAGATCCTTGCCCGTACGCCCTATGCGGAGAGCCACGGCGCGCCCGTCGATCTCGGCAGGCAGGAGATGATCGCAGGGCTTTTGACGCCCGAAGAGAAGAAGCTCATCAAGCCCCTCGCCGAAAAGCTCAACCACAAGTGCATCACGGTGGACGACGTCGTTGCGGCGGTCTCCACCAACCTTGACCTCTGCTACGGGATCGGCACGGTGGACGAGATCGACCACCTCGGCAACCGCCGCGTGCGTTCGGTCGGCGAACTTCTCCAAAACCAGCTCCGCATCGGCATGTCCCGCCTCGAACGCCTCATCAAAGAGCGCATGGCGACCGCCGACCCGCAGGAGATCACCCCGTCCTCGCTCATCAACGTGCGGCCAATCTCCGCAGTCATCCGTGAGTTCTTCGGCTCCTCGCAGCTGTCGCAGTTCATGGACCAGACCAACCCCATCGCGGAGCTTACCCATAAGAGAAAGCTCTCCGCGCTCGGCCCCGGGGGACTCAACAGAGACAGGGCGACCTTCGAAGTCCGCGACGTCCACCACTCCCATTACGGCCGTATGTGCCCGATCGAGACCCCCGAAGGTCAGAATATCGGACTTATTTCCTCGCTCGCGACATTCAGCAAAGTCAATGAGTTCGGCTTCATCATGTCCCCTTACCGCAAAGTGGATAAGGAGACGGGGATCGTCACCGACCATGTCGACTATCTGACGGCGGACGAAGAGGACAGATACGTCGTCGCACAGGCGAACGAACCGCTCGACGCGGACGGACGCTTCATCCATGCCCGCGTCGGCTGCCGCCACAAGGAACTCATCACCGAGATGCCCCGCGAGGCGATCGACTACATGGACGTGAGCCCGAAACAGCTCGTCTCGGTCGCAACGGCGCTCATTCCCTTCCTTGAAAACGATGATACCAACCGTGCCCTCATGGGCTCGAACATGCAGCGGCAGGCGGTGCCTCTCCTCACGACGGAGAGCTCCATCGTCGCGACGGGTATCGAGGCCGCCATTGCGCGCGACTCGGGCGTCATCGTCAGGGCGAAGGAGGCGGGCACGGCGATCGCCGTCTCTTCGGATAAGATCGTCATCCGCGAGGACAGCGGCTTCGAAGAGGAATACAAATTAAAGAAATTCGAACGCTCCAACCAAGGGACCTGCCTCAACCAGCGTCCCATCGTCTCCACGGGGGACAGGGTGGAAAAGGACGAGATCATCGCGGACGGCCCTTCCACCAAGAACGGCGAGCTCGCCCTCGGCAAGAACATCCTCGTCGGCTTCATGGAGTGGGAAGGCTATAACTATGAGGACGCGATCCTCATCTCCGAAAAACTGGTGCAGGACGACGTGTTCACTTCCATCCACATCGAGGAGCACGAGACGGAAGCCCGCGACACCAAGCTCGGCGAAGAGGAGATCACGAGAGATATTCCCAACGTCGGCGACGACGCCCTGAAAGACCTCGATGAGGACGGCATCGTGCGCATCGGCGCGGAAGTGCAGAGCGGCGACATCCTCGTCGGTAAAGTCACCCCCAAGGGCGAGACCGAACTCACCCCCGAAGAGCGGCTTCTCCGCGCGATCTTCGGCGAAAAGTCGAGAGAGGTGCGCGACACGTCTCTCCGCGTTCCCCACGGGGAGGGCGGCATCGTCGTGGACGTGAAGATCTTCACCCGCGAAAACAAGGACGAACTTTCGCCCGGCGTTAATAAACTCGTGCGCGTCTACGTCGCACAGAAGCGTAAAATTCAGGTCGGCGACAAGATGGCGGGCCGCCACGGCAACAAGGGCGTCATTTCCCGCGTTCTGCCGCAGAGCGATATGCCCTTCCTTCCCGACGGCACGCCCTTGCAGATCCTTCTCAACCCCTTGGGCGTTCCCTCCCGTATGAACATCGGGCAGGTTTTGGAAGTCCACCTCGGCTATGTGTGCCGCCAGCTCGGCTGGAAGATCGCGACCCCCGTCTTTGACGGCGCGACGGAGAAGGACATCGAACAGCTCTTCCGCGAGAACAATCTCTTCAACCCCGAAGGAAAGGTCGACGGGAAATTCCAGGTCTTCGACGGCAGGACGGGCGAACCCTTTGAGAACAGGGTCACGATCGGCATCATGTATATGATCAAGCTCATCCACCTCGTCGACGATAAGATCCATGCGCGTTCGATCGGTCCCTACAGTATGGTCACGCAGCAGCCGCTCGGCGGCAAGGCGCAGTTCGGCGGACAGCGCTTCGGCGAAATGGAAGTCTGGGCGCTCGAAGCGTACGGCGCGGCGCACATCTTGCAGGAGATCTTGACGGTCAAGTCGGACGATATCGTCGGGCGCGTCAAGACGTACGAGAGCATCGTCAAGGGCAACAACATCTCCGAGCCCGGGATCCCCGAGGCGTTCAAGGTGCTCCTCAAAGAACTTCAATCTTTGGCGCTCGACGTCAAAGTGCTCACGGAGTCGGGCGAAGAGCTCATCATCCGCGAGTTCGAGGACGAGGACGATTCGCGCGACGCACGCAAGGACGCCGCTCCCGAACCCGAAGAGCAGGATTTCGATTTCAATCTTCCCGAAGAGGACGAAGAGGACGACGACGCGTTCGGCTCCATATTCGACGAAGCGGGCGAGGACGAGGATTTCGTCTCGGACGATCTCTTCGGCGACAAGGATCTCGGCGAGGATGACGACATGGAAGACATCGACGAGTCGGGATTCAGCGATCTCTTCGGCGACGACGACAGCGACGATAAGGAATAACGGGAGGGAAGTGATATGTACGAGTTAAACGATTTCAACAGTATCCAGATCAGCATCGCATCCCCCGAAAAAATCAGGGAATGGTCTTACGGCGAAGTAACGAAGCCCGAGACGATCAACTACCGCACCCAAAAACCCGAGCGGGACGGACTTTTTTGCGAAAAGATCTTCGGGCCCACCAAGGACTGGGAATGCCATTGCGGAAAATACAAG
>CANRIY010000015.1 GCA_947630775.1 uncultured Clostridia bacterium
ATTTGCCCTACGGCGTCACTGACGATCTGGGCGATCAACGCCTCGAAGTCCTCGTATTTTAATCTGTAAAAGACCTTCTCCGCCCCACAATAATCCAAAATGGAAATATTGGCGGGGTAGTCGATATCGTCCTCGTCGGCAAATTTGATCTTTGCCTCTTCGCATAGGTAGAGCAGTTTGGCCCTGTCGCGGTCGGGAAGTTCATCGAAGGAGACTTTGTTCTTGATCTGATCGGAGCCCAGAAGTTTGTTATGTACGAATTCGGCGATTTTTTCGTCGATCTTATCGCCCGCCACCTTCCAGCCCGTCGTCGCGATCTCGAAAACTTTGCCCTTCTGCACTTCCAAAAGGCTGATGTCGAGCGTGCCGCCGCCCCAGTCGAACACGGCGACCCTCGAAAATCCCTTCACGGCGTCGCGGTTGCGGATATACGCCGCCACGGACTCGCTCACGATCTTTTTGACATGGATCCCCGCTTTTTCAAACGCCTTGCAGAGCTCGTTCCGCTGTTTGGCCGTAAAATCTACGGGGACAGCAACAGTCGCCTCGCCGATCGTGACGGGCCGTTTGGGGTTTTTCTCAAGATATCTCCTGATCGAAGAGACGAGATAGGAGACCACCTTTGTGGGCGTCGTCCTGAGCGAGCCGATCTCATACTTCACATCCTCGCCCAGAGCCGTTTTGATGGATTTTATGACCTTATACCCTTCGTCCTGCATTTGGGAGAACGACATTTTGACCCTTCTGCCGAATCGGACCTTCGGTCTCTCTCCGCCCTCATCCTTGACCGCCAAAACCGACGGGAACGGAAAGCCTTCCTCGCCGTATAACACCCTGAATGCCTTATGGGTGTCGTGATCCAATAAAAGTCCGCCGACGGCGATATTCGTCGTTCCGAAATCGATCCCGAAGTGTTCGGTCTGCGTTTCTCTTGCTGTCATACGTCACCCGACAAAGTAATTCCGTTTTTCTTGAGTGCCCTGAACACGTCTTCCAGAACGGCCATCAAAATTTCGTAGTACATGAGATCGGGCGTTTTATCCCTGATCTCGGTATATTTCCGATATTCGGGTTCCAGCCGTTTGCGGAGGTTGCCTTTCAATGCGTCGATCTCCGTCTGCCCCGCCTGCCCGAACGCCGATTCGACGTTGCTTAGTTTCGCCCTGTTTTGTTCGAGCGCTCTTCTCTCTTCCGCAAGCTCCTTGCTCAGGGCATTGACTTTGCTTTCGAGATCGTCCGACTTTTCCGTCAGAAATTGGTTCTGCGCCTTCAATGTTTCCGCCTCGGATGTCAAATTCATGTTTGCGCCTTTCAGCGCCAGACTCTCCGCCCGCAAATTTTCGATCTCCTTGCCTTTGGAAAGGTTTTCGGCTTGGATCGAGGCGACTCTTTTTTCGAGCAGTTTCAAAATTTCGCCCGGATCGAGGGCTTCCGAAGGGATATCGCCCGACTTTGCGGTTTTGGGCTTGCTTTCCGCGGGGTTCGGCTGTTTCCCGGCCTGTTCTTTGCCGTGCCACACGAAATTTTTGCCGTTGTTTTGGCAGAAGAGCGTCACCGCTTCCGCAAACACGGGATCGTTCAGGTGCTCTGCGCTCTTCGTCAATAGGATGGTGTAAAGATTGACCTCGCGGTCTCCCCAGCCTTCGAGCCGGGAAAACAAAAAGGAATCGCCGCCGTATTTGATCGCGCGGCGGAATCCCTTATAGAGCAGTTTATTTTCCGCTTTTTTGGGAAGATTCGTCTGCACGAACCGCCGCAATAAAGCGCTTGCCTCGGGCCGGCGCCCCGCCCTCTCCAGTGCAGCCGCCGCAATGTAAATATGCCCCGCCTTCGCGGGATTCTCCACGTCAAAGGAGCCAACGATTTTTTCGGCCAGACCTTCCGCGCCTGCAACGGAGTCGCTCGTGAAAAAAAGATAGAGCACTTCGGGGTCCAGCTTCAAGAGGACCTGACTTAGCTGTGCAATATCGTCATCCGTGGGATATTCGCCCTGCACCAAAAGTTCCGCCGCTTCCTTGATCGCCGTTGCGGACAATTCTTTTTTTGAAGTAAAACCTTCCAATCCTTCCCAATCCATATAAATACCTCTTTGTTTTATGTTCCCTTGGCGTCCGTCCCCGCGTCATTCCAAATCACGTCACCCTGCCCCGCGCGTCATTCTGAGCCGAAATGGCCGTACGCAGTCCGCATTGCAATTCCCGAAGAATCTCGCGGGGTAAGCAGTTAGCGGCGAGATCCTTCGGGACATTCTCCCGTGGACTCCGTACAACTCATCGGCTCAGGATGACGCCGCATAGCCCCCACCACCGCCTGCGGCGGAGCCCCCCAAGGGAGTTTTCTTGCTTCCCCTCTTAGGGGAAATTTTGCAGTTCTGCCAAAGATTGATAATCTTTGGCGCAAAATTTTCTTGGCATTTGCCCATTTGTTCGGGCAAATGCTGACCGCCCCGCCCGCACGTTCTTTTGCCGTCAAAGGGCGGCACGCCCCGTGCGCATTTTTATTACACTAAGCACGGCACGAGCGGGCACCGCCCGCGAAGTAGCGCCACCCTTGGCGCGAAGTTAGAATCCCGACGATGAAAGTTCGGACCGAAACTTCGGGATCCTTTGACAGAGCTTGGAATAACGTATTTTGGAATCATTGCCCACCCCCCTACCCCCCTCCTTGGGAGGGGGCATGCGCGAGGATCCCGTTCTTCGGGAGAGGACATATCCAAGGGACTGCCCATCTAAGGCGCAAGCGCAAAATAAATCGAGCGAAATCTGTCACTCTTTCACCGCCACGACCTCTTTCGCCGTCCATTTGACGCCCGGGAGGGGTCTGCCGCGGGTGTAGGTGGCGTCAATCGGGACATCCTCGGTGGAAAGGGTCTGCACACCGTCGTCTTCCGTAAACACGGCGAGAAGGTAAAGATCGGTGACGTAATTGGCAAAAATGACGATATCGTCCTTCATGTCCTCGATCTTCACGCCCATCGCGCCGCGGTTTAAGGGATCGATCTGCGAAACGATGACCCTCTTGAATCTTCCGCCCGAGGTCGCAAGGATGAGCTCGCCGTAATCCTCGATCTGGCTCGCCCAGATGACGCGGTCGCCCTTTTTGACCCCCATGCCCTTGACGCAGGTCGCGGCGGTCTTTCTCACGGGGATCTCGTCCATGCGCATGTTCAGGCACATGCCTTTTTGGGTGATGAAGTACAGCGTATGGTCGTCGGTCTGCAAATACTCGACGGAAACGAGCTTATCCCCCTCCTGCATTTTGACGACGGGACCCTTTCCCGAGGCGCAATCTTCGAGGTCTCTGCCCATGATCTCACCCTGTTCGGTGACAAAGAGCAGCGTTCCCTTCTCCTCTTCGGAGAAGATCGCGACGGGCGTTTCGCCCTTCCCCGCCTCGGAAACTTCCTGAAGTTTGACGCCCGCCTCGCTCCACTTGCGCAGAACACTCTTTGCGGAGATCCTGTAAAGATTGGCGGCGTCCGTGATGACATATGCCTCGGAATTGGTGAGAAGGGCGGCCTTTTTGAGGATGATGCCCCCCTTCTTCGTGGAAGATGTGATCTCGCGGTTTGCGGTCTTGAATTTTTTATCTTCGATACACTTGAGCTTGCCGTCCGCAAGGAGCAAGAGGGACGCGGGCTCGCCGGGCACATACACGTCGTTCCGCTCCGCAAACGCCTCCTCTTCGCTTTCGGGAAGGGCGGACCTGCGGGGCACGACATAGCGCTTGCCGAGCTCCAAGAGCTCCTTTTTGACGACGTCGAGCTGCAATTTGTTGCTCCCCGCGATGGCGGTAAGCTCCTCGATCTTCTTTTTGAGCTCTTTGAGCTCTTCTTCGAGCTTGAAAACTTCTAATTTGGTGAGCCGTGCGAGCCTCAGATCGAGGATCGCCTGCGCCTGTTTTTCGGAGAGTTCGAAGCGTTTTCTCAGTTTCGCGCGGGCGTCCGCCGTGCTGTCCGCCGATTTGATGATCTTGATGACTTCGTCGATATTTCTGACGGCGACGATGAGACCTTCGAGGATATGGCAACGCTCTTTTGCCTGATTGAGGTCGAATTTCGTCCTGCGGAGGACGACTTCGCGCTGATATTCGACATAGTAGCGGATAATATCCATGAGCCCCATGAGCATGGGCTTGCCCTTGGCGATCGCCACCATGTTGATCCCGAAGCTCACCTCGAGATCGGTATATTTATAGAGGGCGGAGAGGACGTTTTCGGCGTCCTTCTCGGAGCCGCGCATCTCGATGACGGCGCGCATGCCGCTCCTGTCGCTCTCGTCCACTACCCGCGTAATGGACGCAAGCTCGCTCTTTTGGTCTTTAAGTTCGGCGATCTTGCGGAGAAGATTCGCCTTATTGACCTGATAGGGAAGTTCCGTGATGACAAGATACCGTTTGACGGAAGTGTCGCCCGCGCCCGTGGGACGCTCCCCTTCCGCAAGTTCGACCGAAACCTTTGCGCGGATCGAGATCTTGCCCTTGCCCGTCCTGTACGCCTGTTCGATCTCCTTTGCGAGGATCTTGCCACCCGTCGGGAAGTCGGGCGCAGGGATATATTTCATCATCTTTTCGAGGGTGATGCGCGGATTGCCGATATAGGCGACGATCCCGTCGATCACTTCCCCGAGGTTATGGGGCGGGATGTTCGTCGCAAGCCCGACGGCAATGCCCGACGCGCCGTTGACGAGGAGATTGGGGAAGCGCCCCGGGAGCATGTCCGGCTCCTTCAAAGAGTCGTCGAAGTTCAAAGAGAAGGGCACGGTGTCCTTGTCGAGATCGCGCAGAAGTTCCAAGGCGAGCGGTTCGAGCCGCGCCTCGGTATAGCGCATCGCGGCGGCGGGGTCCCCGTCCACCGAACCGAAATTCCCGTGCCCGTTGACGAGGGTCATGCCCATGTTGAAGTCCTGCGCCATGCGGACCATGGCGTCGTAGACCGAGCTGTCGCCGTGCGGATGGTACTTACCCATGCAATCGCCGACGATACGCGCCGACTTCTTATGGGGTTTATCGGGCGTGAGCCCCATCTCGGACATGGTATAGAGGATCCTGCGCTGGACGGGCTTCAAGCCGTCCTCGACGCGGGGAAGCGCCCTGTCGAGAATGACGAACTCCGCATAGGGAAGCATCGAGGAAGGCAGCACCTCTTCGAGCGGTGTGACGTAGAGCTGTCCCTGCGGCTCCTGCGCCTGCATTTCATTCTTCTTCATTGCCTGTCACCTTCCCCTTGACGCGCTCCATAAAGGCGTCCACTTTATTGAAATTGGCGTGTTTGCTCAAAAATTCCTTTCTGCCCTCGACGGCGTCCCCCATGAGCTTGGTGATCATGCCGTCGGCGGCGATCGCGTCCTCCACCGTGACCTGCGTGAGGTTCCGCCGTGCGGGGTCCATCGTCGTCTTCCAGAGCTGTTCGGCGCTCATCTCGCCCAGTCCCTTATAGCGCTGGATGAGATACCCCTTTCCGACTTTTTCGATCTTTTCCTGCAATTCCTTGTCATCATAGGCGTACTCCTCGACCGAGCTGTTCTGCTTGTAGACCTTGTAGAGGGGGGGCATGCCGATGTAGACGTGCCCCGCGTTCACGAGCTCGCGCATGTAGCGGAAGAAGAAGGTGAGCAGGATACAGCGGATGTGGAATCCGTCCTGATCGGCATCCGAGAGGATGATGACCTTATGATAATTGATCTTATCGATGTTGAAATCGTTCCCGACACCCGCACCGAGGGCGGAGATCATCGTGCGGATCTCCTCGTTGGCGAGCACTTGGTCGAGCCGCTTCTTTTCGACGTTCAGAGGCTTCCCCCTGAGGGGCAGGATGGACTGGAACTGCCTCACGCGCGCCTGTTTTGCGGTGCCGCCCGCGGAATCCCCCTCGACGATGAAGAGCTCGTTGAGTTCGGGCTTTCTCCCCGTGCAGGCGGAAAGTTTCCCCACGAGCTGCAACGAATCGATGCTGTTCTTGGCGCGGGCGGTATCCTTGGCCTGCCGCGTCGCAACACGCACGCCGCTCCCTGCGCCTTTTTAATGATCTCGTCGAAGGATTTTTTGTTCTTGGGATCGGAAGAGAGCGCCTTCAATCCCTCCACCGTCACGCTCTCTGCGATCGTGCGCACTTCGGGATTGCCGAGTTTGGTCTTGGTCTGCCCCTCGAACTGGACGTTCTTCATCTTGACGGAGATCACCGCGTTGAGCCCCTCGCGGAAGTCATCCCCGACGAACCCGTCCTTGTCCTTTATGAGCTTATTGTCCCTCGCATAGGCGTTGAGCACGCGGGTGATCCCGCTGCGGAAACCCGACTCGTGCGTGCCGCCCTCGGGAGTGGGAATGTTGTTGACGAAAGAAAAGAGGCTTTCGGTAAAGTCCGTCGTGTGCTGAATGGCAAATTCGACGATCACGCCGTCCTTTTCCCCGAGATAGGCGAGCGGTTTGCGGTAGAGGGTCTCTTTATTCTCGTTGAGCGCGGAGACGAAGTCCGAGATCCCGCCGTCGAAGCGGTAAGTCACGGAATAGGGCTGCGTGCCCTCGATCCCGAGCTGCATCGTTCCGCCCTCTTCGGTCCCGTCCCCCTCCGCCATATCGTTCATCGTGATGCGGTCGTCGGTGAGGGTGATCGTCACCCCCTTATTGAGATAGGCAAGCTCCTTGAGGCGGCGGTTGACCGTCTCCGTATCGACGGCAATATCGCCGAACACGGCGTCGTCGGGTAAAAAGTGCACAAAAGTGCCGTGCTTTTTTGTCTTTTTCTTGACGTCCGTCAGGGGCGCCGTGGGAATGCCCGATTCATACTTCTTCTTTTTGGGGTCGTAATAGGACTTGAAGCCCATTTCGAAGGTCTTGCCGTCGCGGCAGACGCGCACGTTGAGCCACTTGGAGAGGGCGTTCGTGACGGACGCGCCCACGCCGTGCAATCCCCCCGAGAAGGAATAGTTGTGCTCGTCGAACTTTCCGCCCGCATGGAGCTGGGTGAAGACGACCTGCACGCCCGAAACCTTCATCTTGGGATGGATATCGGTCGGGATCCCGCGGCCGTTGTCTTCAACGGAGACGGAATTGTCCTTGTAAATGTGTACGTCGATCTTGTCCGCAAAGCCGTTTGCCGCCTCGTCGATGGCGTTGTCGACGATCTCCCACAGGATATGGTGCAGACCGCTCTTGCCCGTCGAGCCGATGTACATGCCGGGACGCAGACGTACCGCTTCCAGACCTTCCAGAATGGTAATATCGCTTGCGTCATAATGCTGCTCGCTCATAGATACCTCTTTTGCAGATTTTTTCATTCTACATTATAGCACATTTTGCGGTCATGTGCAAATATTTCCGCCATATTTTGTGGAAAGCGTTCCCGCGTCATTCTGAGACAGTAAGTCGTACACAGTCCGAACCGCGATTCCCGAAGAATCTCGCGGGGGAAAGAGAGGCCCTCATTCCGAGCCTCGTAAGAGGCGAGCGAATCCCCTCTTAAGTACGGACGCTCGTGAGTCTATGAGATCCGCTCGCTTCGCTCGGGATGAGGACTGCCATCTCGTCCCCCCGCGTCATTCTGAACGCCACGCTCACCGCATTCTAAAAAAACACTCTTGACAGTACCCGTCGGATTTGATATACTTTCATCAGAAAAATCTATCAAAGGAGAAACAACGATGGCAAAAAATCCTTATTCCGGCACCAAGACCGAAAAAAATCTTTGGGAAGCGTTTGCGGGGGAATCGCAGGCGAGGAACAAATACACCTACTTTGCGTCCGTTGCGAAGAAAGCGGGCTACGAGCAGATCGCGGCGCTCTTCTTGCAGACGGCGGAAAACGAGAAAGAGCACGCCAAACTTTGGTTTAAGGCGCTCGGCGAGCTCGGTTCGACGGAGGAAAACCTTCTCCATGCCGCCGAGGGCGAAAACTACGAATGGACGGACATGTACGACCGTATGGCGAAGGAAGCGGACGAGGAAGGCTTCCATGAGCTCGCCGCCCAGATGCGCGGGGTCGCCGCCATCGAAAAGGCGCACGAAGAGCGTTACCGCGCCCTTCTGCACAATGTCGAGAGCAAGCAAGTCTTTGAAAAGAGCGGCGTGACGGTGTGGGAATGCCGCAACTGCGGGCATATCGTCGTCGGCACCAAGGCGCCCGAGATCTGCCCCGTCTGCAAGCATCCCCAAGCCTACTTCGAAGTCAAGAAAGAAAATTATTGAGTTTACACGAGCGGGGGATCGATGATGAAAGTCGGCGTGATCGATGTGGGCGGCGGTTTCCGCGGGATCTATGCAACGGGCGTGCTTGACTATTGCCAGGACAACGCGATCGAGTTTGACCTTGCGCTCGCCATCTCGGCGGGCAGTGCAAATTTGGCTTCTTTCCTTGCACGGCAGCGCGGAAGGAATTACACCTTTTATACGGAGTACGCCTTCCGCAAACAATACGCAAGTCTGCGCAATTTTATCCGCGGGAAGGGGTTCTTCGATGTGGATTACGTCTATGGGACGCTGTCGAACAGTGACGGGGAAAATCCGCTCGACTATCCCGCCCTGCGCGACAATCCCGCCGAATATATCGTGATCGCGACTGACGCCGTCACGGGTGAAGCGGTCTATTTCGATAAAAGTTCACTTTCGCAGGATAACTATGCACCGCTCAAGGCGTCCTCCTCGATCCCCTTTATCAATAAGCCCTACTTTATCGGCGGAAAGCCCTATTACGACGGTGCGCTCGGCAATCCCGTCCCCGTCGAAAAAGCGTTTGAGCTCGGCTGTGATCTGGTCGTTCTGATCCTGACAAAACCCGAAAATAAACCGCGCGAGCAGGGGTTCGATGCAAAACTTGCAAAACGGATCCGCAAAAAGTATCCCAAGGCAGCGGAGCAGCTCACCCTTCGGGCACAGCACTATAACGAAGGCGTCGCGGCGGCGCGGGAGTATGCAAAACAGGGGAAACTTGTGATCGTCTCGCCCGACGATACTTGCGGCGTGGATACCCTCCACAAGGACAGGGAATCTCTGAAAAAGCTGTACGAAAAAGGCTATGCCGACGGGCAAAAGATCAAAGAATTTTTACGGGAAAAGGGCTTGTACGCATAGTACTCCCTGTTTCCCCTCCCCGCGTCATTCTGAGCCGAAAACGCTGTACGCAGTCCGAAGCGCAATTCCCGAAGAATCTCGCGGGGCGAACAGTGCGCTGTAGCGGCGAGATCCTTCGGGACATTCTTCCGCGGACATCGTATGACCGACTGGCTCAGGATGACGCCGCCTTCCTTGCCCCCCAAAGGGGAAGGCCTTTTCTATCCAAAAAAACAGCGGGGAAATTTCCTCGCTGTTTTTCAATATCTTTCCTATGAAATGCGGTCACATTGCCGTAAGCATTCCGTAAAGGCCGTCGTAATTGTCCGCGGCGGGGCCATCGTAGTCCTGCGGGATCCCCTTTGCGGCATACAGGATGAAGTCGATCCCGACGGATTTTGCACATACCATGTCCGAGGTCCTGCTGTCACCGATCCATACGGCGCGCTCGCGAGCGTAGTTTTCGATATGGCTTTCTACATAGCGGGCGAACGCGGGCATGGGCTTGTCAAAACCGATCTCTTCGGAAATAAACACGCCGCTCAATAAGGGCTCAAAGCCCGCAAGGCGCACATGGGAATGCTGGATCCTCGCCCCGCCGTTTGTCACGAGAAAGATCCTTCCCCGTGCGGCAAGTTTTTGTAAAAGCTCCCGCGCGCCGCGGTACGGAAAGCAGATCTCCTCAAAGTTTTTGAAATATGCCGCCGCAACGGCATCGCCGTCCGCCGTAATCTTGCATTCCCCGAAGAGCTGTTCAAACCGCCGTATTTGGAGCTCCCCGCGCGAGATCCCGCCCCGCTCGAGCAATCTCCAAAGATTGTCGTTGATAGTGTGAAAGCGCGCATAGAGCGCATCGTCCGCCGCGATCCCGAAATCGCCGAGCGTCTTGAAAAAGTTCGTCTCCTCCGCGCGGGAGAAGTCGACGAGCGTCTCGTCGAGGTCGAACAAAAAGATGTCCTTCATCACTCCTCCACCACCGCCAAGCGGCTGAGCGCACGCGTATAGGCGATATATTTCTCGTTCTCGGTCATGCCCTTGTCGTAGACGGCGACGACCGAAAATTCGAGCCCCTTGCTCTCATAGACGCTCATCACGTTGATCTTCGTCTTCGAGAGCTTGCCGATCTCCTTCAACATGCGGTAGCCGCGCTTTTCGAAGAGGGGCAGATATTCTTCCCGCGCGATGACGGCCTTCAGCCCCTGCTTTCCGCGGAAAAATCCGCTCACCTGTCTCAATTTGAGTTTGACGACGGGATCCCCCTGCAGGCCGATCGGCTTCATATCCACGTCGAGCACGCCCGAGACAAAATCCACGATCTCGTTCGTGTTGCGGTAGTTTTGGTCGAGGGAATACTCCGCGCAGTGCAGCGAATTCCAGCTCTTCACGCCGCGGAAGGGCGTGATGTTCTGTTTGAGGTCGCCGAACACGTTGAAGGCGGCGTCCGAGTGGATGCGGCGGAGGAGCTCATACTCCCCTTCCGAAACGTCCTGCCCCTCGTCCACGAACACCAAACCGTACCGCGGCATGATCTTTCTCCCCGCCACGGAGAGAACGTACAGGAGCGCATAGCCGTCCGAGGGGTAAACGCCCTTGAGGTGGAACCGCTGTTTGACCTTTTTCACCGTCTCGCGGTACAGCCAGCGGGCGATATCGACGCTGTCGTGACATTTGCCGAGTTCCAGACACGCGCCGCCGTGGATCACCGAGAAGAGCTCTTCCATGAGATCGACGCCCTCTTCCATCTCCAAGATCGCCTCCGACGTCCTCTCCGCTTCCGAAATGAGCTCCTCGCGGCGGGCGATGCGTTCGGCATACGTCAGAACTTCCCCCTCCGCACGGCGGATCTTATACCGTTTGAGATCGGCGATCTCCCGCTCCACCACTTCGGTGAGAGAGGCAAGGTCGCGCCGCGCCTCCTCGAACACTCTGTGCGCGGACGGCGTGATCTGGCGGATCGCACGGTAAAACTCCACAAACTGGCGGAAGAAGTAATCGGGCGTACGGGAGGGCTCCTCCAACGCGTAGCGCAGGAAATCCTCGGAGACCGAAAAGGCGCTCATCAGGGCGCGGAAGGGTTTTGTAAAGTAAAATCCCCCCTCTTTGTTGTCTTTGAGTTCGCCGAGAACGGCGCGGCGCACGCGGACGGAGGCATTCTTCACGCGCGTATAGATCTGCTGCCGCCTTGCGCAGTCGGCGAGGATCTGCTCGGCGACTGATCGGCATTCCCGCCCCGTAAACAGGCCGTAGATGCCCGAAAAGAGCTTTTCAACACGCCCCTGCATCTCCGCAGTGAAGCGGGGGGAATAGAGGTACGCGAGATATTCCTCGCTCTCGCGCTCGCCCGTGAGATGGCTTTCGAGGTCGATCCCGTCCCGCTGCAGCGCTTGGAAGAAATAGTTTTTGAGCGTCGTCGTCTTGACTTTTTGGAGCTCCAGCACCTGCGCGAGCTCGTCGATAAAGGCGTTGAAGGAGTCGGAAGGCGTGATCACGAGGACGTCGTGCGGGGAAAGCGCCTCGTTGTTGTACATGAGGTAACTGAGGCGGTGCAGAAGGATCATCGTCTTCCCGCTGCCCGCACAGCCTTGCAGGACGAAACTCTCCCGCTCGGGACGGGTGATCACTTCAAATTGCTGTTCCTGAATGGTGCGGATGATGTCGCGGATGTGCGTGTCGTCCTTGCGGCTCTTGATGATGGAGCGAAGGTAGGGATCGAACAGGATCTCCTCGTCCCGCCCCGCGATCTCCTCTTCCGTCAAAACATCCTTGACGGACAGATACTCGTTTTTATAGTCGATGAGCTTCCCGCTCTTCACGGAAAGCGCACGGCGGAGCACCGTACGGTAGCCGTAATCGTTGATCTGAAAACTGACGCGGCTCTTTTGATAATACTTGACGGCAAGCGGCGCACGCCAGTCCACGATTTCGAGACGGACGTCCCCCTTTTTGCCGATGTAATAGCTGTTGTAGCCCTCTTCCGCGTCCACGACGTCCATGCGCGCAAAGTAGGGCTCGGAGAAAAAACATTTGTAGGAATTGAGCTTTTTGTACTCGGCGGCGATCTGAGCTTTTTTTTCGAGGAGCGCCCGATAGTCCTCCGCACTGTAATCCTCCCGTGCACGGATGGCGTCCGCCTCGGCTTTGAGCGAGGAGATCTTGCTGAGCAGCCGCGCAATATAGACAAAACGAAGCATTTTCAAAAGCGCGGCAAGATGCTCTTCCTCGTACTCGGTCTGCTTGTCCGCGTCGAGCAGAGAAAGATACCACGCTTTATCCGCATTTTTCTTCGGGCTCAAGAGCTCTTCGGCTGCATGTTTGTCCATTCGAAAGGGTTTCTCCGATTTTTCAACTTATTTCAAATCATATTATATCATAGCATATTTTTCGCGTTTTGTGTCGGTTTTGAATGAAATTTTTTTGCAAAATCAGCACGATTTTTGCAACTCTCTCCCGCCCTCGCACACCATTCTAATCACGTCATGGTGAGCTTGTCGAACCATCACCTTATTTTATACTGCGGTGATCCTTCGACGGGCTCAGGATGACGTAATCAGAATCGTTGCCTACCCAATGCCCCTCCTCGGGAGGGGGCATACCCCCTGAGTCCCCCTCGAGGGGGAGCTAAGGGGGTGGGCAATGGCCCCGATATTTCCGCTGACACGAAAAGACCCACGGTTTCCCGTGGGTCTTTTCTGTTCACTCACGCATGGTGAGGTTTGTTTGGATTAGTTGCGTCCTGTTACGGTTGCAGTGAGCGAATACGTCGCATTGCCGCCGAGAACGAACCAGTAATTCGTTGCGTCAGCATATTCCACAGTGTAGACGCACTGATACCAAGATGCGTCACTACCGTAACGGAACGTAATGACAAGATTCTCTTCCGTCCAGTCGAGCGTCAACGTAACGTTGCCGTTTTCCTTTCCGACAAGGTCCGTGTTCCAAGCGGTATCGCTGCTCGTCGGATCGCATGTGATCTTGTAACCGTTTGAATCAAAGATTTTCTGAGGCTCTTCGGTGGAAGCCTCCCCTGCGTTGTCGACCCAACGGTCAGAACGGATGGTGGGTCCATTCAGGAAGCTCCCTGCGGAAATCGCAAGATTCAAGGCGTCCCAAGCGTTCACACCGCCGCACGTATGCGTACCCGTAAAGACGATCTTCTCACCTTTCACAATGTGGTTTGCCGTCCCGTTGGAAAGCGTCCCCGTAAGTTCAGTCTCGATGATCTTGTAAGGTCCGCTTGCCGTCGCTGTCGTATTTTCGATGCTATTGATCACGGAAGCGCAATTATCCGAGCCGAGACCGACATTGTAATGATCTTTCGTGGCGTCAACTTGGAAGAGGTACTCAACGGAAGCGGTTACTCCACCTTGCTCCATTTCAAACGTCCAAACGATCACATCGGTGTAACGGGTCCAGTCAACAGTGACCTTTACATTACCGTTTTTCTGATTTGCCACCCAGCTCGAATAGTTCTGGCCTTCCATACGGAGATAAGGGATCTTCGCCGTATTGGAGTGATTTGCGCAGAAACCGCCGTCGGGAGCGGTGCCCGTCCAAAGATAACCGACAATGGAATTGTAGGCATTGTCGCTCGCCGTCGTGTGCGTGCCGCTGAAGACTACCTTGTGATTTTTCTCGAGCTTATAGATATAAGCGGGAGTGGTGGCCTGATAGCCGGTCGAAGGAAGATTGACGGGGTTCCCTGCATCGGGAGTCGTGTTCGGAGAATAGACGGGATCGGGTTCTGCCGTACCGGGTTCGCGGATCCACCGATTGCACATGTCTTTGGAAACGGTGTTTTGGTCGCCGATCACATAGATAGTTCCCTTCAGATAGCCGTTCCAAGGAGCGATACCGATCTCGTAAATGTCTGTCGCAAATGCGCCGCCATCAACCTTAGAGGTGATCGTAACGGTCTGCAGATAGACGTTTCCGTCCGAACCGGTGATCTGCATGGTAACAACGATCTTGTTCGCGTCGGTTTTCCAATCAACGGTGAGGATAAGGGTTGCATTCTCCCTGAGACCAACAATCGTGTTCCAGTCAAGGTTCCCCCCGTTCAGAGTTGCGGCCATTGCCGTTGTCCATTGGTTGGTAGCATATTCCTTGGTGTTACCAGCACCGCATTCGTTTGCATCAATGAAGGCATCGTCTCTGATCCAAAGCCCGCCGAGCTTGAACTGGAAACCGTTCATATTCGGATAGTCTCCGTTCTTGGAAGCCTTCAGGTCGGCCTTGATGACGACCTTCTGGCCCTTTGCGATCGCGCCAAATCTTTCGCTATCCGCGGGATCATAGCCCTTGGTGAGATCTGCCACGTTAAGAGAAGCTTCATCGCCGATCTCGAAGTCCTTGTTCCAACCGGTGACTTCCCCGCAGAGCTCGCAAAGGCCGCCATCCATCGGGAACTGATGCCCGTAAAGTTCATGCTCGAACTTCGCATAGAGGGTGAGGGCGTTGTCGGTGGCATGGTCGGAAGGGACAAAGTCTTCCCCGACCTTCACTTCCTCTTCGCCCTGCTTGTAGTACCAATAGAGGAACCTATGATCATCCTTTTGCGGGGATTCGGGGGCATCGAACGGTGCGTCCTTTGCGTAGGTTTGAGGCTGAACGGATTCCGTGTCCCCGTCGACGTCGAACGTCACCGTGTACGTTTCCTGAGCAACCGGGGTGCCTTCTTTGATATTGACATAAGGCAAGCCGTTGTCATATCTGAGCTCATATAAGAAGCCGCCGACATCAAGATTCGCTTCTGTCTTTGTTGCGCAGTTCGGGTTGTCGATCGGATTTCCGTCGAGCGTCAGATATGCTCTCCACCATTCGTTAAGATATTCATTGCCTTTCTTTGCGATATCGGAGACATTGATCTTAATGGTCACGGTCTCCCCGTCGAGCGTTGCAATGTCGGATTGATCTACAACAAGCCCGCCGTTTTTTCCCGCAAAGGCAAGCTTTTTGACGAGATTATTATCATAATATCTTGCGGTAGCCGTGAGCTTAAGATAAACGGAACCGTTCTCCTGCACAAGCTCTGCCGCCCAGTCGCTGAGGGCCGGCGCAGCCGAATCCTCGACCTTGAGGGTATAGAAGCATGATCCCCAAAGCTGCATCTTCACAACAGAATAGGTCTTGGTGCCGATATTGAGAGTAGAAACAAGCGTCCCGTCGGGATCAGTATCCTTATTCGCAACGTTACCATTACCGACTCCGGCGATCTTGAGGTGCATGATGTATCTCGAAGCTACACCGACATCGGAGAGATCAACTGTGACCGTAAATTTGCCGAGTTGCGAAAGATCTACTGTGCAGTCATGAACAACCGCACCGGAGAGCTCAAAATCGAACTTGAAGTCGGCCTCTGTGCAATTTTCGTGCGTGCCGCTGATGGAGAGGATCGGTTTGCCGTCGACTTCCTCAAGCTTGATCGTACTGTAATCGATATCGCCCTGCTTAACGACCTCATCCTTGCCATAGATGAGGAGACCGACACAGCCCCAATATTGCTTTTCGGCTGTTTCACCGTTCTTATTGACGAGCTGATATTTATACTCGCCGCATTCAACCGTGAAACCGTCCGTTGCGTCTGTGACTTTTATATCGCCGTTTGTCACCGTCGTCGTGGGAAGATGAACAACATATGCGCCCTTAACAATCGTCGTAGACTTCGCCGCTTCCCCGTCCTCGACAACCTCTGTGCCGACGGTAACGGTGAACTTATACGTCCAACCATCTTCCGTTACTTCTACGGAATAAGGAACTTGTTTAAGAACAAGATATCCCAAATTCGCATTGCCGGCCGCACCGGGAACATGTTGGAGATTGGTATCGAGTCCTTTAAGGAGCGCTTCCAAATCGCTGGCAGAATAATTCTTATAGGTACCGCTGACGACGAAATAAACATTGCCGCCTTCGCTCACAAGCTCAACTTTCGTGACCTCATACGTGGGATCCGTGACGGCGGGCCTGTTCTTGCAAATGACAACAAGCTGACCGCCTTCCGAATGGAGATGATAGTCGACCTCGGTGCTCGAAACAACATCACTGCTGAAAGAGCCGGTCGGCTTGAGGTCGCCGTTCGCGCCGTCAAACTTCAAATCATTAATCTTGATGTGCGTCCAGAACCATCTATTTTCACTATCGCCCTCGTTCTTGATGGTGTTGAGCGCAAACCATGCTTCGCCCTGCCCGTTAGCGACGAGGTTGGACTTATCCGTGTCGAGATCAACGCTTGCCTCTCCGTCAAAGAGCTTCATCGTCCCAAGTTCCTCGGTAGTATAGACCATGCTGTCAACCTTTACAACGAGGTACACAATACCGTCGGCCAATTGAAGCTTGGCGTCGCTGAACGTAATCGTCTTTTCGGGCTCGGGGTCGGTGACTTTGGTGATTGTGAAATTCGTAATCGTGATGGTGTCGGCGGAGACTTGAGATCCGTCTGCAGTTCCCATAAAGAGACTGAAATGCGCTTTATCCGCGACACAAGTGAGGGAAGCGAATGTAACGAGTGTACCCTCGTTCGCATTTAATTGCTTCGTCTGCGTCCGCTCATCCTTATCGGAGAAAAAACTGTAGTTCCCGCCGCTTTTAGAGGTGATCGTGAAGGAGAGGCTGTACTTTTCGCCGACTCCAATTTCCGAAGAGACATAGTAGAGTTGGATATCAAACCACTGTCCGTCTGTATTTCCCTCAAAAGTAAAGGTAACAGTCCCGTCGTCATCAACAGTCGCTTTCGTTACTTTACCGCTATTGTTAACATAATACGTCCATTTACCCTTATGATTCGCTACTGAGGCCGCTTCGTTATCCACCTTCTTAATACTGTTGTCGGGTTCGACGGAGCCGGCTGCGGAGACGGTGAGATAGAGCTTATCGCCGTCCTTGCTGAGGGTGTAGGTCTTGTTGTCGTAGGTTACGGTTGCAGCGCCGAGATTGGCGGTTACGGCAAATTCCTGTCCGCCGATGACAAGAATGATCTCGTACGGCTCAGCATTGACTGCAACATCGTTGATTCCAAAGAACAGGAGCGAATTCCCATTCGGGGTACTCGTGGAGCCGTCTATGAGCTTGACGTTATCAAGCCCTTTCAACGTCGCCGCTTTGAGCTCTTCTTCCGTGAAGCCACTCGTCTTTACGGCAATCTGAATGATGACATTTGTGTCGGCATGCGTTCTGACCTGAACGGCCTCGTAATACTCCAATGTCTTCTGATCAACAGAACCGCTCGTCGCAATCGTGAGGGTGCACTGAGTATTGTTATCACCCGCGAGCGTATAGGTCTTGTTGTTGAAGCTCTTGGAGGCATTTCCTGCGTCGAGGGTCCCTTTCACTTCATACTCTTGCCCACCGAGCACAAGGACAAGTGCCTGAGCGTCCATTGCACCGAGAGCGGTGATGTCGAAGCAGAGCTTATTCTTGGTGTTGCTACCATCGGGCGAAAGGAATACATTGTCTGCCCCATCGAGGAAGGAGACAGTTTCCCCACCGATCTTCAACTGCGCCGCTTTCAGGTCACCTTCCGTGTAGCCTGTGGAGAAGAACCAAAGGCTGACCACAAATTTGGTCTGACCGGCGACACTTGATTCAAAAAGCCCGATATTATGGAAGTTGGAAGCCGACTTCTCAACCGCGCCTTCTTCGGCGTAGGTGATGGTGATGGTGGTGGCGGCGGTGACGGTGATGGTATAACTATTATTGTCCCCCCCCGTCTGTGCGGGTTGACCGTTCACGCTGACGGTCGCCTTGTAGTCTTCGGGAACAGTGACCGTAAGAGTCAATTCGGTTTCCTTGTCGACCTTGTCGCCGCTATTGACAGTCGCATCGCCGTTTTTAAGCTCATATCCCGAGCCACTGACCGCTTCGGGCTTATTCTGGACATCAACCGTGACGGCGTACTGCTCTGCGGGCGCGGTGCCGTTCCAAGTAGCTTGGGCGATGAGCTGCTTGTCAGAATTGTACCACTTGAATTCAATGGTTTCCTTATTTGCTTCTCCGCCGAGGTAGACATTGATTTGCGTATCACTCTTTTTTTCATAGCCGCTGTTAGAATACATTGCGCCCAATGTTTGGCCGTTTACCGTTACATAATATCCGTTATATTGGCCATTGACATTGTTGAGAATAACGTCAATGTCTTCTTTGGACATCGTGAGTGTAGCATGGACATCTCCATAAATCTGGAACCCTGTGATTGTGAGCGTCTTGACTTCGATCACGGGCAATACGGAGAACTCAACTTTGATTGTCGTCTCTGCCGTGACGGTGATGGTGTAGACATTTTCGGCGACGGTGTACTTGCTACCATCAATGGTAACAACAACCTTGCAGCCCTCTCCAACCTTAACGGTGAGGGTGAGCTTGGTGCCGTTCTTCACACTTGTGTTGTCTGCGACAACGTCGGAAGTGCCTTCCTTGACAAGCGTCGCTTCGCAGCCCGCCAACTCATTGACGGTGAAGTGCACGGTGAACTCTTGCGTCGCCTCAGAGACGGTGAGTGTGAGCTGACCTTCTGCATAGGAGAACGTGTAGACCTTCGCGTCGGAGGACAATGTGTTCGTGAGGTTCAGGTCGACGACAACTTCGGTGCCGTTCAAAGAAAGCTTGAGCGCGTAGACATTCGTTGCAAGGCTCGCGACGTCGAACATGACGTGGTGTGCACCGCCGTTGTCGCTGAGCGCGGAGCCCTCCATGCAATCAAGAGATTGATCTCCCGCAACGAGCTTGATGTTGTCGGTCGTAAGACCGCCTTCGCCGATCTTGTAGCCCAATGTCGTGAAGTGGAAGTCGAGGACATAGCTATCGCCCCTCTTCTCAAACACGCCGTTGGAGAAGCCTGCGACTTCGGGGACAACCTCGGAAACGGTAAGGGTGTTGTTTGCCCCCGACAGTGCAAAGGTCTTATCGGCCGTGCTTACCTTGACATCGACGAAATTGGTGATGCCATAGCTCTGCGTACCGACCTTGAGTTGCAAGGTGTATGTGCCGAACTCGACACCCGAAACGTTGAAGATGAGTTTCTTTGCTGTATCACTAACATCATTAACGGTAGGATCTGCAAGTTCCACCTCGCCGTTTTCACTGCTCAGAACAAGTTTTGCACTGCTGAGGACCGCAGCATCTGCCTTGTCGATGTCGACAATAAAGCTGAGAAAGACACCGGCACCGGGATCGAGGTAAGGATTGTGAGCGCCATTGATCGTGACGGCCTTCGCGGTCTCAACGATGATGACGATGTCGGCGGTTTCCACCGTGACGGTGTAATAGCCGTCGTCACCGAGTACAAGAGCCTCGTCCTTGCCTTCAACTTTGACGGAGACGACATCATAGCCTTCATCAACATTGACCTTGAACTTAACTTCAGTGCCTGCCTTATAGGGACCCGCCACTTCAAATGTAAGATTCGTGACATGCGCCGTGTCTGCCTTAAGGGTGACGGTGTAAGTTACGATGTTGTAAGTGACATCATTGACGGTGAGAGAGTCGCCCTTAAGCGTCATGTCGTAAGCGGTGGTGCCGATGACAAAGAGGTAATGGCCTGCCTCTACCGCAAA
>CANRIY010000016.1 GCA_947630775.1 uncultured Clostridia bacterium
GAATAGCCCTTATCCTTCCCGCCGAGGAGAAGCACGCTCTCCCCCTTCACGCTCTCGACCGCCTTGATCGCCGAATCCACGTTTGTCGCCTTGGAATCGTCGATGAAGGTGATCCCGTTGAGCTCGCCGACCTTTTCGAGACGGTGTTTGACGCCGCGGAAATTTTTGAGCGCCGTCCGGATGGACGTATTGTCCGTCCCCATGAGTTTGGCCGCCGCGATCGCGGCGAGCGCGTTCGCACGGTTGTGTTCCCCCTCGAGAGGAAGATCGCCCGCGGGGAACAGCCGTTCCCCGTACCAACAGAAACAATCATCCTGCAAATACGCCCCTTCCACGCGCTCGCGGAGGGAAAACCAAACGATCTTCGCCTTCGTCTTTTCCGCAAATCCGCGCACGATCGGGTCGTCGTAATTCAAAACCGCATATTCGCTCTCCGCGGAATTTTTGAGGAGACGGGATTTCAGATAGATGTAATTCTCCATGTTATAGTGGCGGTTGAGATGATCTTCCGTCACATTGAGCACGACCGCCACGTGCGGGCGCAGCGAGTAGAGCGTTTCGAGCTGGAAGGAGGAAATTTCGAGCACGGCGAGCCCGTCCTCGCCGAGTTCATGCAGGCAGGAAGTGAGCGGACGCCCCACGTTGCCGCAGGCGATCGCCTTTTTTCCCGCCGTGCGGAAGATCCCCTCGAGCATGGCGACCGTCGTCGTCTTCCCGTTCGTGCCCGTCACGGCGACGCTCGGGCAGTGCAGATCCGTCGCGCCGAGCTCGGCTTCCCCGATGATGCGCTTCCCCGCCCGCCTGAAGGCGACGGGGAGAGGATGGTCGACGGGGATCCCCGGCGAGAGCACGAGGATATCGCACCTTGCGATCGCCTCTTCGAGCCCCTCTTTTTTTACGGTCGTACAGCCGATCTTGGAAAGGCGGTCGGCAGCCGCGCGGACGTTCTCGTCCTCGACGTCGTCGTACACACAGACTTTTGCGCCGCGCGAGACGAGATACTCGCCCGCCGCGACCCCGGAACGGGACAGTCCCGCGACAAGAAAGGATTGCTGGGTATAAAGCATCCGTAATTCTCCTTATCTCCCCGCGGCTTCTCCCGCGCAGGAGTCAGGCGAAGGGAAGAAGAAGCGTAAGTCCCAGCACCGCCGTGGAAATCGCATATCCGTACGAAATTTTCGCCTCGGAAAAGCCCTTTTCCTGAAAATGGTGGTGAATGGGCGCCATCAGAAAGACCCTTCTGCCTGTCCGCTTATAGTGTATGACCTGAATGATGACGGATATGCTTGACAGGACGAATACGGCGCCGAGAATGGGGATCGCAAGCGCGTTCCCCGAAAAAAGCGCGACGCTCGCCGCAAACCCGCCGAGCGAAAGGGAGCCCGTGTCTCCCATAAACACGCTTGCACGGGAGGTATTGAACACGAGATAGGCCGCAAGCGCGCCCGTAAGGCAAAAACACAGCGAGGACATCTCTCCCGTCCCCTCGAGGCGCAGAAGGATCCCGAAGATCAAAAAGAAAAAGGCGCAGGACGACCCCGCGAGCCCGTCCAGCCCGTCCGTGAGATTCACGCTGTTGACTGTTGCGAGGAACACAAACACGCCGAGCGGCAGCATCCACCAGCCGATATCGACGACGATCTTCGTATAGGGAATGTAGAGGAGCGTCATGCCGCCAAGACAAGCGTAGACGCCCGCGATCATCGCGACGGCAAACTGGAAAAAGAGCTTTTGGTACGGTCTCAGTCCCAAATTTTTCCCGCGTTTCTTTTTGAGAAGGTCGTCGAGAAAACCGACGAAAAGGTATCCGATGCCCACGGCGATGCAGACGGCAAAGGGCCTGTCCGAAACGCCGCAGAACGCGAGCGCGACGACGGCGGCGGCAAGAATAAAGCCGAGACCGCCCATCGTAGGCGTCCCGCTCTTATCTTTGTGCTCTTTGACATACTGTAAAATATTCTGCCCCGCCTTTAACTTTTTGAGAAGAGGGATCTCGGCGGCGCAGAGCAAAAGAGAGAGCGCAAAGGAACAGAGGAGAAGGAGGAGAATATCACGCATTTTTCTCTCCCGTCAGCGCCTTGATCGCGGCTTTATCCGTGTAGGCGTACCTGATCCCCATGATCTCCTGTTCCGTCTCGCCGCCCTTGCCCGCAACGAGCAGGACGTCCCCCTTTTTCAGTTTCCCGACCGCGTAGGCAATGGCTTTTTCCCGCTCTTCGACGGCGACATATTCGCGGCTCGCCTTCCTGTATCCCTCCTCGATCTCGGCGATGATCGCGCACGGATCTTCGTAGCGCGGATTATCGGAAGTAATGACGGCAAAATCGCATAATTTTGCGACTGTTTCCCCCATTAAGGGACGTTTTGCCCTGTCGCGGTTGCCGCCGCAGCCGAACACGACAATCAGGTTCCCTTCGGTGTGCTCCCTGAGCGTCGCAAGAGATTTTTCCAGCCCGTCGGGCGTGTGCGCGAAGTCCACAAAGATCTCGGCGCCACGGTATGCGCCCACCCGCTCGAGCCGTCCTTCCACATGGACTTCCGCAAGCCCCTCGGCGATTTGTTCCATGCCCACGCCGAGGAACTTTGCGCAAGCGGCTGCGGCGAGCGCGTTGGAAACGTTGTATCTTCCCGGCATGAAGAGTTCCGCCTCGCAGAGATCGTCTTCGAGATTAAAAAGGGATTGGCTCCCCAAGAGCGTCTCCCCCTCGATCAGGGCAAAACAGTCGGACGGCTCTTCGATACCGTACGTCTTATACCGCTTGCATGTTTTTGCGATCTCGGCGGAAAAGGAGTCATCGCTGTTGAGCAGCGCCAGACGGCAACGGGAAAAGAGGGACTTTTTCGCCTCTCCGTAAGCCTGCATGTCCGCAAAAAAATCGAGATGATCCTGCGTGAGGTTGGTAAAGACTGCAATGTCATACAGGATGGGAAGTTCCTTTTTCAGGGCAAGGGCATGGGCGGAGACTTCCATCGCGACTGTCTCCACGCCCGCTTTTTTCATATCGGCGAGCAGAGAAAAGAGCGCGACGGGGTCGGGCGTCGTGAGCGCGGGCGCAATGTTGACGCCGCAGTAGGACGCGCCGAGCGTTCCGATGAGCCCCGATTTTTTCCCCGCGGCTTTCAGGATCGAATGGAGCATATGGGTGATCGTCGTCTTTCCGTTCGTTCCCGTCACGCCGACGAGCTTCATGCCGCGCTCGGGATGGCCGTAAAAGGCAGCCGAGATCTGCGAGAGCGCCTCTCTTCCGTCGCGGACGAGGATACAGGGCAGCTCTGTTTCGAGTTCGTGCTCCGCGACGAGCGCACACGCCCCTCTGCGCTCCGCTTCCTTTGCGTAAGTGTGAGAGTCCTCCTGCGTCCCGCGCATGCAAAAAAAGAGGTCCCCCTTTCCCGCAACGCGGCTGTCCGTGCAGAGCGACGAGATCTCCGCGTCCCTTCCGATGAGTGTGCCCTTTGCTTCCGCGGCAAGATAGGATAGTTTCATGTCACTTCCTCCGATGGTTGCAGATCCATGATATCGATGATCCCCCGAAAGATCTCTCCCGCGCAGGGGGCGGCGACCGTACTTCCGTAATAGGAACCCTGCGGTTCATCCACGATGACCAGTGTTAAATATTTTGGCGCATCCGCGGGAAAATATCCGACAAAGGAAGAGACGTACTTCCCCTGCGCGATCCGTCCGTTTTCGTATTTTTGCGCGGTGCCCGTCTTACCTGCGACACGGTATCCCTCGATGTACGCCTTTTTCCCGCTCCCGTCGCGGACGACCCCCTCGAGCATGTTCGAAAGTATGCGCGACGCCTCCTCGCTCACCGTGCGGCGGAGAAGTTTTTTCTCCGTTGTTTGGCTGACGCTCCCGTCCTCCGAAAAGATCTCCGCAACGAGGCGCGGCGCGTAACAATACCCTCCGTTGACTGCCGCGGCGGCGGCGCAGGCGAGCTGCAGGGGCGTGACCGCGATCGTCTGCCCGAACCCGATGCGCGCGAGATCGCAGTCCCGCACGATGCTTTCAGGCAAGAGCATTCCGATGGATTCCCCCGAAAAGTCGATCCCCGTCGCCCTGCCGAAGCCGAACGCCTCGAGGTATTCATAAAAGGTCTCCTTCCCCAGTGCGAGCGCGATATCCACAAAACAGGGGTTACAGCTGTTGTTGAGCGCCTCCGCAAGCGTTTGGTTGGAATGCTTGCCGTTTTTATGGTCGCTCCAGCAACGGATCGTCGTGCCGTCCACCGAGCGGGTGCGGGAAGAGGAATACACATGATTCAACGGCAGGGCGGAGGGATTCCCCCTGAGACCCTCTTCGATATTCGAGGCGGCAGTCACGATCTTAAAGGTGGAGCCGGGCTCATAGATATCCGATACCAGACTGTTGCGGGAGAGCGCATTGAGCGCGGAAAGATCGTTTCTCGGAATGTCGTTGAGGTCGTAAGAGGGAAGATTCACCATGGCGAGCACCGAAAAATCGGTGGGATCGAGCACGATCGCCCGCGCCGCCTTTGCCTGCGACGACACGAGGACTTTCCCCATGACTTCCTCGGCGAGCGACTGGATCCGCCTGTCCACGGTGAGCCTAAGGCTCATCCCCTCTTCGGCGGCAAGGTATGCCGCAGTCGCGCCTTCGAGGTCTACGCCGACGAGATCGGTCTCGTAGAGGATCTCTCCGTCTTTTCCCGCCAAAAAGCTGTTGTAATATCCCTCCACGCCCGTCGTTCCAGATCCGTCGAAGGAAGTAAATCCGAGCAGTTGGCATGCGAGCGAACCGTAGGGATACACACGGATATCGTCACGGGAATAATAGACTCCTTTGACGTTTTGCTGCGCGAGCGCTTCCACCGTCTCTTTGCCCGTCTTTCTGAGCAGGACGATCTCCGACTTGCTCTTATCCGTAAGTTTTTCGAGCAAGTCCTCGTAGGAGAGCCCGAGCGCGGCGGAAAGCGTACGGGCGCTTGACTCCGCGTCCTCAACGGCATTCGCACGCGCGTAAACGGTATAAGCGGCGGTATTTCCCGCAAGAAGTTCCCCGCGGACGTCATAGATCTTTCCCCGCCCCGCATGGATGGGGATCTCCCTCGTCCACTGGTCGAGGGCAAGACTGTGCAGTTTCTCCTTCCAGATGACCTGTATGTAGAAAAATCTGCCCAAAAAAAGACAAAAAAGAAAGGCTATCGCCAAAATCATGGCAAATAACCTCTTTCGTAAAAGCGTAACGGAATATTGGTCTTTGATGAGAGCTTTCCTCCCTTACGGTTGCGAATCGCCGCGGATCATCCCGTTGCTCTGCGCATATTCATCGATATAATTCGGATCGTGGAACACATCGAGCTCCTCGCGGATCGACGCATAGCGCTCAGAAAGATCGGTGAGTTCGCTGTTACGGGCGGCGATCCTCGCATCCATGGAGTTGAGGATCCCCGTATTGATGCACACGAGCGCGATCGCCACGACGATTGCCGCCGCAACGATGTAAAGCACCGTTTTCGCCCTTGTGGAGAGCGAAGCGAAAAAGCCGACATGCTCCTCTTCGCGGGGCATCTCGGGAGTGTCTTCCACGCGATATGCCCGCTGAAGTGTCTGCATCGTACGCCTTGTCGGGAGCAGATCCTCATCGCACGCCCCGTCATCCGTCTCGGGTTCGGCGGCAGGCGCAACGGAAACCGCTTCGGGTGCGGCAATGCGATGGTCTTTGTAGTCGGTGAGAGGTTCGGTACGGACGGGCTCCGTGCGCTCCTGTACGGGAGCGGGAGCTGCCTGCGCCACGGGCCCGGCAGGCATAGCGGGGCGCGGTGCAAAAGTCGCCGCATAGTCCTCCGCTACGGCTTCATCGCTCGTTTCAGCGGAGAAAAACCGCTTGTAGAGCTCTTTCATGCGCTTATCGTGTGCAATCGCTTCGGGCGACTTCTCCGCCGTAGGCGTGCTTTCGGTCGATACTCTATCTAAAATTGCCTGAGCCATAACAATCTCCTCTTTTTATTCTATTCGACAAAATGTCTGTTCATTCTGCGATCTTTTCGGCGATCCGCAGTTTTGCGCTCTTGGAGCGCGGGTTCTCCCTTTGTTCTTCTTCGGAAGCCGTGATCGGCTTCCTTGTCAGGACCTCGAGCCGTTTGACTCTCCCGCATACACATACCGGGAAGCTCTTCGGGCAGGTACAGGCAGTCGAAAGATCCTTGAATACGTTTTTGACGATCCTGTCTTCGAGGGAATGGAAGGTCAAAATGACGGCTCTTCCCCCGATTTTGAGTTTTTCAATGAGTCCTCTGATGCACGCTTCCAACCCGTCGAGCTCGCCGTTGACTTCGATACGGATCGCCTGAAAGGTCTGCCGTGCACACGCCGCGCCGCGGAACTTCGGGGGCAGGGCGTTTTCGACGATACTGCGGAGCTCGCCGCACGTTTCGACCGGTTTGATCTCCCTTTCTCGGAGGATCCCCTTTGCGATGACGTTTGCGAAGGGCTCTTCGCCGTACTCTTTCAGGATGCGGCGGAGCGATTCTTCGCCGTAACCGTTCACGACGTCTCTTGCAGTAAGCGAGGAACGCTTGTCCATCCGCATATCGAGCGGCGCATCCCCCATCCTGTAAGCAAATCCGCGGGTCGGGTCGTCGATCTGGTGGGAGGAAATGCCGAGGTCCAACAGGAATCCGTCGAGCCGCTCTTCGGGAAGCAGTACTTCCGAAAAGTTTTTGAAGTCCGACCGTTCGAGACGGAATCTCCCCTCAAAGGGAGCCAGCCTCTTTCCTGCCTGCGCAATGGCGTCCCCGTCCTTGTCCGTTGCGATAAGATGCGCCGCGGGATCCGCCGAAAGGATCGCGAAGGAGTGCCCTCCCCCGCCGACGGTGCCGTCGAAGTAAAGCCCGCCGCTTTTGACATTCAATCCCCTGACGACCTCATCGGGCATGATCGGGCGATGATACTCCGTCATGCGTTCTTCGTCCTGTAATCCTTGGCGACGCGGTTTGCTTCCGCGACCGACAAGTCTTTGACGCTCTGCCAATAATTATCTTCGTCCCAGATCTCGATGTAATCCCCCATACCGACCGTCATGAGATTCTTTCTCAGGCCCGCGTAATCACGCATGCTCTTGGGGATCATGAAACGCTTTTGGCTATCCTCTACAACGTCCTCCACGCGGCTGTACAAATAACGCTTCGCACGCATCGCATCCTCGTCCGCAGGGTCGATATTGCCGAAAGAGAGCAGATACTTCTCCATGACCGAGGTGCACATGATCGCGATGCAGCCCGTCGAGTACTGAACGAAATGGAGGGATTCGTTATCCGGAAAGGCATTTCTGTATCTCGCCGGAATACGCGTTCTGAATTTGGAGTCGAGCTGATGAGGCACTTTGCCACTCACGAACTTCATATCGCGGATTATCCCCCCTTTTATGTATTCTGTAAGAGCATTATAGCACCACTTGTAGGGATTGTCAACCATTTCTGTCCATTTTTTTCCCGCCAGCTCCACTTTTTTTCAGATATTTTTGAAACGAATGTTTGCCTCAAACACTTTTCGGTTGAGAAAACGCGTTTTTCCGACAAAAAAGACCCGATTTCCCCCCGTTTCCTTTACTTTTTTCTCAAAACATATGTTTGAATTTTTGGGGACAGAATTCCCTGCCGAAAGCACCTCTTTTAGCCTTCTTGCCACGCCGCGGTTCCCGTGATAGGTTTTTACCCTTAATATTCGCTCAATTTCTTTCTGAAAAAAGATATAATGTGTGCACCCCAAGACCGCTCCATCATAGCAAATCCCCTCGGGAACCGAAAAATGGACAAAAATGGATGGGTTCCCCCCGCGGGTCAAATGCGCCTCGATTTCCCCCGCCGAACCCTCACAGGGGATGACGTGAAATCTGCATGCGGGGAAACTTTCGATGAGCGAACGCAGCCGATCGCTTTCCGCCGTACGGGGCGTGGCGAGCACGAGCGCCTCCGAGCATTCCCGCGCCGCCTCCCCGATCGCAGGCTCCGTGCCGATGATGGGAAAGGCAAACTCCTCCCGCATTTTTCCGATGCAGACGGTCGTGGCGGTATTGCAGGCGATGACCGCGGCGTCCACCCCGAGCCGTTCAAACCGCCCCATCGCTTCCCGCACGAAGGCGGTGATCTCCCCCTCCCCTCTTTCTCCGTAAGGCGCGCGGGTATTATCGCCGAAGTAATAAAAATCCACACCCGAAATTTCTTTCAGGCATGCGCCGAGAACGGTGAGCCCGCCCACGCCGCTATCAAAAACGCCGACCTTCAGCCTTCTTTCCATGCTTTTTCCTCCCCGAAAACATAATTTTTGCGATTTTTTTTCCTACGGGCGCGAAAAACAGTTTACAAGCATTTTATTTTATGTTAAAATAGTCAAGATTTATCAAGATAAAGTACCTTCAAAGGAGTAATACCGTGCCCAACATCAAATCCGCTGAAAAGCGCGTTCTCGTCACCGAAAAAAAGACCCTTGAAAACAAAGCGATCAAATCCGCGCTCAAAACGCAGATCAAGAAGTTCCTCGCCGCGGTCGCCGCAGGCGATAAAGAACAGGCTGCCGCCCTCTATCCCGTGACGGTCTCTGCGATCGACTCCGCGGCAAGCAAAGGGATCCTTCATAAGAACAACGCGGCGAACAAAAAGGCAAAGCTCGCAAAGAAGCTTGCCGCATTGAACGCATAACAAAAACGGCGAAACGAACCGTCGGGATTCCCCGGCGGTTTTTTGTTGCCCGAAAACTCCCCCACCGCGGGAAAATCCCCATCAAAACAAACCCGCAGATGTTAAATATAATAATGTCGCGCGCGTGGGTGCGTATTCACTAAATTGGGGGATATTTTTTTCGGAAAACCCTTACAAACGTTTGACATCTGCATGCATATGTACTATACTTTAACGCTGTGAGTTTATTTTTATTAAACTTTTCGTTTATAATTGCGAGAGTTTGATAAAAAGAGGCTAAAAGTTTACAAATACTAAACACGGAGACAAAGGTATGGAACTCGGCGCAAAGCTGAAGGACATGCGGCAACGGATAAATCTCACGCAGGAAGAGCTTGCCGACCGCTGTGAACTCACAAAAGGGTATATTTCCCAGCTCGAAAACGATTTGACGAGCCCGTCGATCGCTACGCTGTGCGATCTTCTGAACGCACTCGGAAGCAATCTTTCGGACTTTTTTCATGAGGATTCCGAGGAAAAGATCGTCTTTTCGGAAGCGGAATACATCGAAAAGCAGTCGGAGAGCATGATGCTGAGGTGGGTGATCCCCAACGCGCAGAAAAACATGATGGAACCCGTGCTCGTGGAGCTTGCGCCGCAAGCGAAAACCGAGCCCGACATCCCCCATGAAGGCGAAGAGTTCGGCTTCGTGCTCGAGGGAAAAATCGACGTCGTGATCGCGGGGAAGCATCATCCCGCAAAAAAAGGCGAAAGCTTTTATTATACGGCGGACAAGGAACACTATCTCGAAAACAAGGGCAAGCGGAACGCGAAGATCATCTGGATCTCCACCCCGCCCAACTTCTGATTATAAAACAAAAGGAGAAAGCCATGGCTGAAAACATCATCGAATTACAGGACGTCACGAAGTACTTTGGCGAGAATCTTGTCATCGACCATATGAGCTTCGGCATCAAAAAGGGCGAATTCATCACCTTTTTGGGCCCCTCGGGCTGCGGCAAGACGACGACGCTCCGCATGATCGCGGGCTTCGATCTTCCCACGAGCGGAAAGATCCTTCTGAACGATGAGGATATCTCGTCGCTCCCGCCGAATAAGCGCCCCGTCAATACCGTTTTCCAGCGGTATGCCCTCTTCCCCCACTTCAATGTCTTTGAAAATATCGCGTTCGGCCTCAGGTGCAAGCGCGTCGTCAACACTTACAAAAACGGGAACGGCGAAGAATACACCAAAAAGGAAAAACTTTCCAAACAGGAGATCGCCGCAAAGGTGAAAAAGGCGCTCGCGCTCGTGGATCTCGAAGGCTTCGAGAAGCGCTCCATTTCCACCCTCTCGGGCGGACAGCAGCAGCGCGTCGCGATCGCCCGCGCCGTCGTCAACGAGCCCGAGATCCTGCTCCTCGACGAGCCCCTCGGCGCGCTCGACCTCAAAATGAGAAAAGAGATGCAGATCGAGCTTAAAAAGATCCACGACAGGCTCGGCATCACATTTATCTATGTCACGCACGACCAAGAGGAAGCGCTCACGATGTCGGACACGATCGTCGTCATGGCAGACGGCGTCGTCCAGCAGATCGGCACCCCCACCAAGATCTACAACGAGCCCGCGAATACGTTCGTTGCAGACTTCATCGGCGAAAGCAACATCTTCACGGGCACCGTCGTCGGGAAAAACAAGGTCAAATTCTGCGGCAAGACGTTTGAATGCGTCGATAATTTCGGGGAAGGAGAACAGGTCGACGTCGTCGTCCGTCCCGAGGATATCCTGATGTGCGCCGCCGAGGACGGGATCCTCAAGGGCGAGGTCATCTCCGTCGTCTTTAAGGGGATCCATTACGAGATCACCGTGCAGGTCGGCAAATACGAACTCGTCGTGCAGAGCACGGAGAGCAGAAAGGTCGGGGAGATGATCGGGCTCAGGGTCGCTCCCGACGGCATTCACCTCATGAAGCCGCGCTACACGACGAACGTGTTCGACGGCGTAATCAACAAGGCGAACAATGTGGAATTTGCGGGCGGAGAGTTCGAATGCGACGTCACCCAGCTCTATCCGGGCAGCCATCTCGACGAGGACGGCTATCTTATCACGGCGGCGGGCGAAAAGCTCGACCTGACGGATACCGAAGTCAAGGTCGAAGTGGGTCTCCACGATATCGAGATCAGCGACGACGAGGACGCGGGCGGCACGACGGGGCACATCATCTCCATCATCTACAAGGGCGACCACTACCGTCTCATCGTCCGTACGGGCGACAGCGACGAGGACGAGGATTTCGTCTTTGCGACCGAAGATCTCTGGAACGAAAACGACTATGTTTCGGTCATCATTCCCAAGGAAAAGATCAAACTTTCCTTAAAGCATAAGGAAAAGGAGGACGAGGCATGAAGCTCCCCCGTTTCTCCCGCAAGACGCTCTGCATCCCCTATGCCGTCTTTCTCATATTTTTCGTCATCATCCCGATGTGCGTGATCCTCTTTTACGCCTTTACCGACAAGAACATGCACGTTTCGGGGACGAACTTCGTACGATTCTTTTCCGATCCAACGAAACTCTCGACGATCGTCTACTCCCTCGTGATCGCGCTCATCACGACGGTCATCTGCCTTGTCATCGCCTATCCCGTGGCGCTCATTCTCGCGCACAGCAAGATCAAGAAGAAATTCGTCATTCTGATGCTCTTCGTGCTCCCCATGTGGATCAACTTCGTGCTGCGCGTAAACGCCATCCGCGAGCTCTTCAATCTCCTCTCGCAGATCAACGAGCTCGAAGGGCTGGAAAGCGCCAATATCTTCAAGACGATCTTCGGCATGGTCTATGACTTCCTGCCCTTTATGATCCTGCCCCTCTATACGACAATGATGAAGATCGACACTTCCCTCTATGAGGCGAGTGCGGACCTCGGCGCAGGGCCTGTCACGACCTTCTTCCGCATCACCGTTCCCCTCTCCATGCCCGGCGTGATGAGCGGCGTGACGATGGTCTTTCTCCCCTCGATGACGAACTATGTCGTCTCCGACATGCTCGGGAACGCGAAAGTGACGATCATCGGCAAATTCATCTATGAATACTTCGGCTCCGACTGGCATATGGGCTCGATGGTCGCATTCGTGCTTCTCCTCGTCGTCTTTGCCTCCACCCTCTTTTCGGGCGGGTTCAAATCGGAAGAAAACGTCAGGGGGACAAACTTATGAAGCACCCTGTGTTATGCAAATGCCTCAAGGCGGGATTTGTGGGGCTCGTGCTCCTTCTGCTCTATCTTCCCATCCTGATGCTCGCCGTCTACAGCTTCGACAAAACGGATATGATCGGCAGGTTCGAGGGCTTTTCCTTCGAACATTACAAGGATCTCTTTGCGAATCCGAAGGTCCTCGGCATGATCGGGAACACTTTCCTCCTCGCATTCCTTGCGGCGACTCTCTCCACGGTGCTCGGGACGCTCGGCGCGCTCGGTATGTTCTACTGCAAAAAGCGCATGAAAACGGCGATCCACGCCGTATCGCAGATCCCCGTCATCAACGCGGAGATTGTCACGGCGCTCGCGCTCGCGGTCACCTTTGTCGCGGTCGGGATCGGGAAATCCTACTTTACCCTTCTCATCGGACATATGGTCATATGCACGCCCTTTGTCGTGCTTTCCGTCATGCCCAAGCTCAAACAGATGGACAACTCCCTCTATGAGGCGGCACTCGACTTGGGCGCTTCCCCCTTCAAGGCGCTGATGAAGGTCGTCCTGCCGCAGATCATCCCGGGCGTCATCTCGGGCTTTATGCTCGCAGTCACCCTCTCCCTCGACGACTACATCGTCACCGTCTACACCCGTCCCTCGGGCTTCGAGACGATCTCCACCTATGTTTTCAATGCCACGATGAAGGGCAATAAGCACACCGCGGAGACGCTCTCCTCCTTCTGGGCGCTCACGACGATCATCTTCGTCGTCATCGTGCTGTTTGTTGTGATCTCCAATCTTGCGGGTCGCAAAAAGGAGGCGGACAGATGAAAAAGAGAGTTTTCACGATTGCGCTTGCGGGCGCCATGCTTCTCCCCACGCTTGCGGCACTCACGGGCTGCGGCGGCGAGGATGTCATTACTCTTCGCGTCTACAACTGGGAAGAGTATATCGACGAGGGCGGGGAAGGCACATTCATCTTCGACGAGCTGCACGAACTCGACGATGACGGAAAGCCCGCTCTCGACGAGACGGGCAACCATATCCATATCGAATCGGACATCGTGGACGATGACTACAAGGAATGGTACAAAGAGACGATGGGACACGACCTCTCCGAAGAGGGTCCCGCGATTTTGGACGACTTCTGCGAATGGTACGAAAAGACCTATCACAAGAAGATCCGCGTTGAATATTCCACCTTCGGCACCAACGAGGACATGTACAACGAGATCGTCCTCGGCAATGAGTACGATCTTCTCTGCCCTTCCGACTACATGATCATGAAGCTCGCCGCGGAGGGCAGGCTCGAAAAGTATGACGAGAGTTTCTTCGACGAGACGATTCCCGAAAACTACTATGTCCGCAACGTCTCCCCCTTTATCGCCGAAAAATTTGCAAACAACGGCGGGTTGAAGCTCCGCAAAGATCCCGACGGCAAGGATATCTACTGGAAGGACTATGCCGCGGGCTACATGTGGGGCACGACGGGATTCGTATACAATCCCGAGTACGTTTCCGAAGAAGAGCTCGACGAGCTTGGCTGGAAGGTATTTACGGACAGCCGTTTCCATGGCAAGATCACGGCGAAAGACAATGTGCGTGACACCTATTTCGCCGCTCTCGGCGTCACTTATCAGGACGAACTGCTGTCCCTCGACCCGTCTGCCGACGGATACATCGAACGCCTCACGGAGATCTTCAACGCAACCGACGAAGATACGATCGGCGAAGTCGAGCCCGTCCTTCTCGACATAAAGGACAACATTTACAGTTTCGAGACGGACACGGGAAAATCGGATATGGTGCAGGGAAAGATCTGGCTCAACTATGCATGGAGCGGCGACGCCGTGTATGCGCTGGACCTTGCGGAGAGCGGAAAGAGCGAGGACGGCGAGGACGAGGACAGCGTTCTTCTCAACTATTACGTCCCCTCGGCGGGCTCCAACCTCTGGTTTGACGGCTGGGTCATGCCGAAGGGCATCATGCCTGAGATCAAGCACGCCGCACAAGCATTCGTCAACTTCCTCTCCATACCCCAAAATGCCATGCGGAACAGCTATTATATCGGCTACACCTCTGTGATATCGGGGGAATTTCCCGAGGACGACAGCGATCCTGCCATGCTCACCTATGCCGATTATCTCTACGGCGTGGAAGAGGATGAGGGAGAGTTCTACGACCTCTCCTACTTCTTCGGAGCCGAAGACGGCACATTCGGGATCTACGCGGATGAAGAACAGCGCACGAAACGCCAGCTCTTCGCCCAGTTCCCCACGCCCGAAGTCATTGCCCGCAGCGCCGTCATGGATTACTACGACGAGGCGGCGAGCGAGCGCATCAACGAACTTTGGTCGCGCGTGAAGGCGGAATCGCTCGAACCGTGGACGATCGCCGTCATCGTCGTCGCCGTCGTAGGCGTCGCCGCGGCGATCCTGCTCCTCAAATTCGGAAACAAGATCGATTTCTTTCGCAGAAAGCCGAAAAAGGGCTACGAACGGGTCAAACAGGAGCCCGTCCGCTACAAAACGAAATAATGTCTTACAATGAAATACCGCCCGCTGTGCATTGCGGGCAGTATTTCATATAGGGCAAAATTCAGCGGATTTGCTTTCTCACCTATCTCCTCGGCGCCCCCTTGAGGGGGACGTCACGCCCATCCCCTCGGCGCCCCCTTGAGGGGGAGCTGTTACCGTAGGTAACTGAGGGGGTGTCGTTCCAAATCGTATGGGCACCCCTTCCGCCCCTTCGGGGGCACCCACAGCACAAGGCACGCCCTTCGGGTGCCCTCAAGGGGTGGGCAAGAAGGGCGCGTCATTCTGACCCTGAGCGCAGTCGAAGGGGAAAAATCCCGAGGATAAAAATTCGGACTTTGTTCTTCGGGATCCTTTACCCCGCGAGGGGGTTCAGGATGACGCGTTTAACGACACCCCCTCAGTCACGCCAAGGACGGCGTGACAGCTCCCCCTCGAGGGGGAGCCAAGGGAGAGCGCGTCATTTGCTTTCACTCCTCTTCCTTCTTTTCTCCCCCTCTCCGTTTTTTGACGCAGGCGGAGAGAAGATATTCGATCTGTCCGTTCAAAGAGCGGTAATCCTCTTCCGCCCACTTCGAGATCTCGGCATAGAGCGTCGGGGAAAGCCGCAGAAGCACCTGTTTTTTGGATTTTTCCGTGTCTTTCATACCTTCTCCTTATTTTCCGAACATGACTTTTTCGCTCGAGAGCATCCTTGTCATGAGGAACACCAGCCCCGCCGTATAGACGAGGTTCGCCCCGACGCTGACGAGCGACTGCCATACAGGAAGCGCTCCCGCAAGGAGCCCCTGCATGCTGACGACGGCGTTCAGAATGGGGATCGCCACGACCCAATCTCCGATTGCGGGCACAAACGCCGCCACGAGCGAAAAAATCATCACGAAGATCATGAGGACGCTCGTATAAGCGGAGGCCTCCTTGACGGAACGGGAAGCCGTTGAGATCGTCGAGATGAGCGAGACAATGAGCGGGACGAAACTCAGAATCAGAAGGAAAATGAGGACATATGCCCCGAAACTGTATCCGCCGAGCATTCCCACGGAGAGCCCCATGAGTTTGGGCATCGAGAGGACGACGCCGAGGAAGCTCGAGAGCGCCCCGAGCATCGAGATACAGGCAAGCGGGACGACCTTCCCGAGGGCGATGTGCGACCGTTTTGCGGACGTCACGAGGATGGTCGCAAGCGTTCCGCGCTCCTTCTCCCCCGCCACCGATTCGAGCGTCACAGACATGCACGCCGAGAATACAAAGCACACGATAATGAAGGGCAGGATCTGCTGCATGACTTCCCTGCCGATACTCTCCTCCGAGGCGAGCGGCTCGGAATGAACGGAAAACTTCATGCCGACATTCTGCAATACCGCAAGGGAAAGGGAATAAAACCCGCTGCCCGCCTCATCCATGGGGTCGTAAACGATGGAAACGGCAAAATCGGCGGGATCGGCGCCGTTTTCCCCGAAACGGTCGAAATCTTCCGTAAAGGAGAGAATGGCGGTCGCTTCCCCCTCTTCCACTTCCTTCCGCGCCGCTTCCATGTCTTCGAGGGGGATCCATTCCACGGTATTCCCGCTCTTTTCCACCGCAGATTGAATGACGGAAGTCAGGGAAGATCCGCCATCTACATAGACTTTATAATCGTACTTCGTGGGCTCCGTGTGAATGGCTTCGCCGAGAACCGTATAGAGCAAAAAGATGATGATCCCGGGGAGCAGCATCGTGATGATGAGCCGCCGATCATGGAAAAACCGATGAAATTCTTTCTTGATGAGGGCAAAAAGTTTCATACAAACTCCCCCTTGATCTCATGATAAATTTCGAAAAAGCTCTTTTCGAGATCCCCGTTTGCGACTTCCGCGAGCGTCCCCTCGCGCGCCATTTTCCCGTCGATGATGATCCCGACGCGGTCGCAGAGCTTCTCCACAAGCGAAAAGATGTGTGTGGAAAGGAGAATGCTCTTCCCCATCTCCTTCAATTCGAGAAGAAAGTCGGTGACGACCTTTGCCGTGAGCACATCCAGCCCGTTCGTCGGTTCGTCAAAGATGACGACGGCGGGATCGTGCACGATGGAAATGACGAGAGACACCTTCTGCAGCATCCCCGTCGACAAGTCTTTGACCTGCACCTGTGCAAAACGGTCGATCCCGAAGCGCGAGAAGAGCTCACGCTTCCTTTGGGCGAGCGCCTCTTTCCCGACGCCGTGCATCGCGCCGAAAAAGTCAAAGAGATAGTCTGGCGTAAAGAATCCCTCGAGCTTTAACTCGCTCGTCATGAATCCGATGCTGTCGCGCACCTTTTCGGGCTGTTTCACGACGGAAAACCCGTTGACGGTCGCGTCGCCCGCGTCCGGTCTGATGAGGGTGGAGAGCATACGCAGCGTCGTCGTCTTTCCCGCGCCGTTCGGGCCGAGGAGCCCGTAGATCTCCCCGCGGTAGGCGGAAAAGGAGAGCCCGTTGACCGCGATGCGGCTTTTCTCCCCCGTTTTTTCGATTTTTTGCTGTTTTCTCGAGAGCGTAAAGGTCTTTTTCAGGCCCTCTGCTCTTACGATTTCTTCAAATTCCGACATATTGACCTCATTCACTCTTTCACGTCGATGATACTTTGCGCCTTGTGGCCGAGCATGGGCGCAAGTGCTTCAAATTCATAGGGCGGGATGACTAGTTCAAAAGTCTCACTGCCGCGGATCTCCACGCGGTAGCAGAACTTCACAAACATCTGCCCATAGCTGTTGCAACGGATCTTATAGGGCTTAAATGCCCCCTTGTTAAATTGTTCCGCCTTGTTCCATCCCACAAACATCGTCTTTTTGCAGACACGTGAGAGAGATGCGATGCTGTCATAGGGAATACTGATCACATAAGAGACATCGGCAAGGCAAAGCGCTTCCCCGTCGCGGAAGGCATAGAACGAAATGTTTGCATGGGACTTCGCGGGCATAATGCCCCTCTTTTTCCCGTTTTTTATCCTGTACGGATAGGCAAAGACATCCAAGGGCACCGCCTCGGGTGGGACGAGCATGCTGTCGAGCGCCTCTCTTTTGACCCTTTCGTACCTTTCCACATGGTCTTTGACTGCGGAAGAGTTCATCACCGACTTATTTTTGAAGTACTGCATGATGAAAAAGGCGATCGCAAGCAGCGCAAGTCCCGCGCCGAAGCCGATGAACCACCAAAATCCGCCCGAGACGGCGATCTCATAGGTCGTATTCTCCCCGCCGATGAGTTCCAAAGCGATCGCAAGGAGCAACACGCCGCACAAAAGAGTGATCCCAAAGACGTGCATCATCCAAGGCGGAAAATTCGCCGCCTTTCGGACGTTGTCTTCCTCCCGTTCCATGGCATCGAGACGGGATCGCATGCCCTCGTCGATGCGCTTGACGATGAACTCGCTCCCGACGGGTTCGGGAAGAGGCCAAGGATCCTTCCCCTTGATCGAAAAGCCGAAAAGATTTTTCATGGCAAAGTTCAGTAGATACTCCCCGTTCCGACGACCGGCTGTGCATCGCGGTTGCCGCAGAGAACGACGAGGAGATTGGAGACCATCTGCGCCTTTCTCTCGTCGTCGAGCTCTACGATCTCCTCTTCGGAGAGCTTATTGAGCGCCATCTGTACCATGGAAACCGCTCCCTCGACGATCTTCTGCCTTGCCGCAATGATCGCGGAAGCCTGTTGCCGCTGCAACATCGCCGCGGCGATCTCGGGCGCATAGGCAAGATGGGAGATACGGGCTTCGATGATCTCGATCCCCGCCATATCCACACGCTGTTGGAGCTCCCCGCGCAGGACGTCGGCGATCTCCTGCGCACTGCCGCGGAGAGACTTTTCGTCCCCGTTCGTGGAAACATCGTACGGATACTGCCGCGCGACCTGACGGATCGCCGCGTCGCACTGCGTGGAGATATACGACATATAATTTTCAACGTTGAATACGGCGCGGGCGGTGTTCGTAATGCGCCAGATGACGACGACGGAGATCTCGATCGGGTTCCCCTCTTCGTCGTTCACCTTCTGCTTATCGTTATTGAGCGTCATTGCCTTCAACGAGAGCTTGCGCGAAACGCCCGCGACCGCTCTCGCGGGATTGACGGCGGCGCAGAAGGGATTCGTCCAGAAAAAGCCGTCCGTCTTGATCGTGCCGCAATATTTTCCGAAAAGGGTCAACACATACGCCTCATTCGGCTGTAAGAGCTTAAATCCCGCCATCATGACGGCCGTCACCAAGAAAAGCACGACCCCGATCGGCAAAAAAGCGATCATGGCGGGGATCTCCTCACTGAAAACGCCGCCGAGAATCGCAAGCGCAACGGAAGCGATCACCATAAAAAGCAGGATGAACAACATCATCCAGCCGCTTTTGATGTGCGCGGGACGTTCATCCACAACATTGAGCGACCTCACATCCCTGTTTTCTTTCATTTCCATATCCTCCGATTTGATATCATTTTGATATCATATATTTTTTACCCGCTTTTTTCTGCCGTAAAACGGTGCCCAAAAAAATTTATGAAATTTTATGATCTGCGGCGGCAGTCCTCTTGAAAAAACAAAAGAATTGTGATATGATAGACGAAACGGCAAGAATGCAAAAGGAGAAGCGAATGGAAAACGTATTTATTTTCGATCACCCTCTCATCAAACATAAAATCTCTATCCTGCGCGACAAAAACACGGGAATGAAAGAATTCCGCGAGCTCGTGGAAGAGATCACGACGATCATGACCTACGAGAGCATGCGGGATATGCAGCTTGTGCCCGTTGAGGTAGAGACCCCTCTCGAAGTCACGACGCAGTACCGCGTTCCCGAAGAGAGCATCGCCATCGTCCCCATCTTG
>CANRIY010000017.1 GCA_947630775.1 uncultured Clostridia bacterium
CTCCATCATACGGAGCGAAAAAAAGACGGCGCTTCTCATCACGCACGACATTTCCGAAGCGATCTCGCTCGCCGACCGTGTGCTCGTCCTCTCCCCCCGCCCCACAAAAGTCTCCCATGAGCACGAACTTGACTTCGGGGAAGAGACACGCCCCATCAAACGCCGAGAGATGCCGCAATTTTCCACATGGTTTGAATTACTTTGGAGGGAACTGAACGCATGAAACACGAATATTCGGCGGAACACAGAAAATATCTCGGAAAACGAAAGAGAAACCTCACCCTCGTCTGGGTGCTGCGCCTCGGGCTCCTTGCCCTGATCCTCGGATTTTGGGAAATGATCGCAAGGCTCGGCTGGGTGGATCCCTTCCTGACGAGCTCCCCTTCCCGCATCGGGAAAACGATCGCGTCGCTCTATCTCGACGGCTCGCTCTTCTATCATATCGGCGTGACGCTCCTCGAAACGATGATCGGCTTCGTCATCGCCGTCGTCGGCGGGTGCGTCATCGCGCTCGCACTCTGGTGGAGCGAAACGCTCAGACGTGTGCTCGAACCCTATATCGTCGTCCTGAACGCGCTTCCGAAGATCGCGCTGGGACCGCTCATCATCATTTGGTTCGGTACGGGAAGCGAGGCCATCGTCTTTATGACGGTCCTCGTCGGCATCATCGTCGCAACGCTGCATATGCTCTCCGCCTTTCTTGCGACCGACAACAACAAGATCCTGCTGCTCCGTTCGATGGGAGCGAGCAAATTCCAGATTTTGAGAAAACTCGTGATCCCTTCCTCGCTCGCTTCCTTCATCTCCATGCTGAAAGTCAACGTCGGCATGGCGTGGATCGGCTCGATCATGGGCGAATACATCGTCTCACGCGCGGGGCTCGGATATCTCATCGTGTACGGCGGGCAGGTGTTCAAGCTCGATCTCGTGATGGCTTCCACCTGTATCCTCTGCGTGCTCGCGGCGGGAATGTATTTTCTTGTGGTGCTTCTTGAAAAGCTGATCGTAAAGGATGCAGAGAGCTGAAAATACCACCCCCGCGACCCCGATCACGGGATAGAGCACGGATACGATCCCCGAAAGGCCGACCCGCGAGAGAAGAAACGCCGCAAGGAGCACCCCGCCCTTTGCGGCAATTTTCTTTTTGCCCGAAAGCACATCGCATGCCGAGAGCGGCGCATAGAGCGAGGAGACAAGGGAAGTCAGGATCGCGAGCGCCACCGCTACACAAAAAAATCTTCCGCCGACGGCGTAGAGGAACGGCATTTCCGCACGGATCGCGGCCGAACCCTCCCCATAGACGCGGCTGAGAATGCAAACGCCCGCAAGTGCGATCGCAAAAGATGCGAAAAAAGCGGAAAGGACGGGTTTTTTCAGCTTCAGACCCGCATCCATGAGAACGGGCGCGATGAGAAGCGCATTCATTGCCGCATAGAGCGTCCACCCAAAGGGAATATCTCTCCCCGCAGGATAGAAAAAGGCGTGCCGCCCGCCTCCGCAGAAAAAAACAAACAGCAGGAGAACGGGAACAAGGATCAGATTGAGGATCCCGATCCCCCGCATCCCCTTTGCCAAAAAGAATACGGAAAGAGCCAGCCCCGCCAGGGAAAGGAGCGGCGTCCATTGCGGTTTGAGTGCATCGAGCCCCGCGAGCATCCCCGCGGCCGACACAAAGGCACAGACGAGAAAGAGCGCATGCACGAACCCCCTTCCCCTTCCGAACAGCCCCAAAACGCCGCGGAATCCGCCGTACTTTTTCCCGAGAAGCAGATAGAGCGAAGAGAGCAAAAAGAAAAGGATCGCAGAGAGAATGAGCGGCAAAAGAAATCTCTCCTCGCCGAAAAAGCGGACGAGTTCGGCGCCCGAAATGAATCCCGCACCGATCGTTCCCCCAACGATAAAAAACGTCCCCGCAAGTACTCCCATCTTCCATTTTTCTATGCAAAGCATAGAAATTTTATGAAAAATTTGCATTTTTTGTAAAAATTATGTCTGACATAGTACTCTGCCTATTGACAAAAAACGAAAATTGGAGTATAATGGGGAAAAACCAAGGAGGAACGTCTATGGACGAGGAGATCTTGACCGCAGAGACGGACGAAGACGACAAGAGTGAAAAAGGCGTCAGTTCCGATCTGATCCGCGGGCATATCAATACCATCATTTTGCGTTCCCTCTACGACGGCGACAAATACGGCTACGAGATCATAGCCGAGATCGAGCGCAAGAGCAGCGGGCAGTATTCCTTAAAACAGCCCTCTCTGTATTCCGCGCTCAAACGCCTCGAGAAGGACGGCTACATCACATCCTATTGGGGAGGCTCCGTCGGCGGCGGGAGAAGAAAATATTTTTCTCTCACGGATGAAGGGAAAGCCGTCTCCGAGCAGAATCAGGCGGAGTGGGAGTACTCACGCACCATCATCGATTCCCTCATTTCCGACCGCGACTTTGACTTCAATAACCCCGCTCCCACCGCGGTCGACATGCGCGTTCTGAAGCGTTCGACCTCACGCGTCCCTTCCGGCGGCGGCGAGGATGACGGCGAAGAGTTCGTCTTCGAACCCGCCTTCGACGATACTTCCCTGCGGGAGAAACTCGAAGAAGAATACCGTGTGAAGCAGGAAACGCTCGAGCAGGAGTATGCGGAGAAGAAAGAGGCGCTCGAACGCGAATACGCCGAAAAGATCGCCCTTCTCGACAGCGACCGCGCCGACTTCGAGGCAGAGAGATCCCGCGTCGAAGAGGAACTGAACGCCCGCGAGGCGGCCCTTCTCGAAGCGCACGAGAAACAGCTCGGCGAGCTCAATATCTTGCGGGAAGCGCAGGCGCAGGAGCTTGCGGAAGCGAGAAGAGCGTTTGAAGAAGAGCTCAAAATCCGCCGCGAAGCGCAGGAAGCCGAGTTAAAAGAAGCCCGCGAAGCGCAGGAAGCCGAGCTGAAAACCGTGCAGGCGGCGCAGGCGGAAGCGGACGAAGCCCTCAAAAACGAGCTTGAATTGCAGAAGCAAAAGTATGAAGAGGAATGCCGCGAACACGCGCGCGCCATCGAGGCTCTGAAGGAAGAAAACGCTCAGGCGCTCGCCGAACAGCGCGAGGCAAACGAAGCGAGCCTGCGCGTCGAGCGTGAAACGCACGCCAGATGCCTGAAAGAATTGACCGACGCGCACGACCTTGAGCTCAAAACCGCGGCGGAAACCGCTCTGGGCGCTGCGGACGATGCGGCGGCAAAGGCACGCGAGGAAGAGATCCGCACCCGCGAAGAACTTTTGAAAGCGGAACGCGAACATGCGGAAGCGGCGCTCGCCGAAGAGAAGAGCCGCCACGAAGCCTTGCTCTCGGACGAACGCGCCCGTTATGAGGCCATTCTCGCGGAGGAACGCGCCCGCCACGACGCGCAGATCAAGGACGACCGCGCCCGCTATGAGGAAGCGCTCCTCGAACATGACGCGGCGCTCCGCAAGCAGATGGAACTCGAAATGAGCGAACGGGAAAAGCAGATCATCCATCGGAATTTCCTTTCCCTCGTCGATTCGCCCGCCGACCCCTACCAACAGCCCGCTCAGCCCCGCAAAGAAGAGCCAAAAAAGGCGGAACAGGCGGAAGATTACCGTACAGTCGTCGGAAAGCTTTTCGAAAACGCCGTCCGCCCCACCGCGGCAAAACCCGCACAGGAATCGGACGCGACCCCCATCAATTCGATTGAATTCCGCGACATCGAGAGCCGCGCCGCCCGCGACGGATTGCGCGTCAGCACTGCGGGAAGCGCCGTCAAGGCGCCCCAGACGGCCGACCGTGAAAACACCGTCCACAGAGGAAAAGCCCTCTTCCTGAGCGCCGTCGTCGTCTTCTTCTGGTGCATTATCGTGGGAAGCGTTGCGCTCGGTGTCAGCGACAAACTCTCCCTCCCTGTGTTCTATCCCTACATCATGTGGGCGATCGGACTCGCCCTTCTGCTCGTGACGGGGCTCGCCTATGCAAACCACTTCGGCGAAAACTGGCTCAGACGGAAAGTTCCCGTGATGGTAAACGCAATCGTCGTCTATGCGCTCCTCGTCATCTTCGATCTGATCATTACCCTCTCCGTCAAGGCGGATTTCGGCAGCGTCTCCTCGGTAATGACTTTTGTCGGATTCCCCGTCATCTACTTTGTGGGAGTTCTGATCTTCGGTCTCTGCTACTATCTGCAGACGAAACCCAAAAAATGAGCAATCGAAAGGCTCGCCTTACGGCGAGCCTTTTTTGTGTTCTGAATAAAGGAATTCCCTTTGTCAAACCAAAATGGCATTTTTACGGTCAACGATGATCTCTTCCGCATTCGGTTCTTCTACGATTCCCATATCCGTTAATTGCGATCCAACTTCACTACTTACTCCCGTTGATGTTGAACTCGTGACTTGTGCGAAGGTCACGCGGTAAGTGTACCCGTCAAAATCCTTATAGTTCTCGATCTTCTTATCGGTGACTTCAAACGTAAACGTATGGCTCAAGCCGGGTACGGTCTTCAGTTCACTCGGAAAACTCAGATTGGACCAATGTCCTGCAAGCATACCCGTCGTCTGGACCGTTTCGAAGACATAATCCGCGTCCGCCGTGATGGTAATGGAGACCGTAACTCCTGCCCTGTATCCCGCTTCCCCGTTGACAGGGTCGGGGGAGATGGTGTAACTGCCGCCTACGCCGCCCACGATCTCCACCTTGATCTTCATGTTGGGTTCCTTGTAATCGGATGCGTAGAGCTCAATGCCCGCTGAAGTGTCACTCTTGCGGATCCAGACGCGGACTCCAAGCCCCGCATCGGTGAGGAAGTCCGCGCTCCACTCCTGAGACAAGGAATTGTATTTCATCGTGTAGCTGTTCTTCTGCAGGCCGAATTTATCGGCAGGGCAGAAGAGTACATCTTCATAATAGGATGCGCCGGAGTTGACGCTGTACTTTGCCGAGCCATCCTCGTTGACGACGAGGATATTCACGCCATCCTTGGAGGTGTACGTTCCCGCATATTGGGGAAGGAGCACGGGATCCGTTCCCAATACTTTGGAATAATAGGAAGTGCTTTCCTTGCCGCTCGCCTGATGAGTGACGGCCAGCTGCTTGGTACCCTGCAGTTTCACCGTGAAGAGTTCACTCCCTGCCAGCATGGTAAGAATCTTTTCCGACGCATCGTATTCCAAAACGATAGCCTTGCGCGTTCCCCACAAAAGGCTCTCCTCCGTGACGGTGAGGGAATTCCCGCTGCCGTCGGGGATCTCCCAATCTCCGACAAACTCCTGAGGGAAGGTATAAGTCTCATAGTCTTCCCCGTGTTTCAGGAAGTAGGCGGTCGCTTCGGAGCTATCGGAGAGATCGGTATAGGTGAGGGTGAAGAGATACAGCCCGTCGCGGATGGAGCGGTAAGCGGGAGTGTAGACGGTGCTTGCGCCTTCGTCGTCCTGATAGGTGAAGGAGAGCACGCCGTCCGTATTTGTCACGGGGCAGGTCTTGCCCTCAAAGACCACTGAGCCGGCGTTGACCGTGATGCTCGCGCCCACTGTGCCGCTCGCGAGGGAGGGATCCCATACGCCAAGGACAGCTTCGGGGAAAATCATTTCCACCTCTTCAAAGGTGATCTCAACGGTATTCTCCCCCGCCGCCAAGGTAAGATCATACACGAGATCGGACTTGGGAGAGACAGAAACCGCGTTGAGCGTAACGGACTTCACGGCATAACCGCTTTCGGGATGAACGGTGAGCGTGACCGTGTCCCCTTCCTTATAGGGGCCATCGGAGGAGAGGTCGTACGACCCGCCCTCTTCGGAAGGCGACATGTTCACTGCAAGTGTGGCGGACTTTACGGTCTCCGCAAAGACCACGGAGGCAAGGTTGGCGCCTGCCGCCAATTTCAGTTCATAGACGAGCCCGCCCTCTTCTTTGGGTGAGATGGGCTGTTCATTGAAGGTGACAGACTCCACGGAATACCCGCTGTACGGTTTTAAGGTGAGCGTGACAACATCTCCCTCTTTATAGGAGCCCAATGCGGAAAGTTCATACGTCCCCGCATTGAGTTCGGGCGTCACTGTGACGGAGAGCTCTGCCGGTTTGACGGGTTCCTTTTCCGCAAAGACGATCTCAACTCTCGTGACCCATGCCGTCAGGGTCAGCTCATATTCGCTCCCGCCGTCTTCTTTGGGAGAAACGGGCTCACCGTTCACCGTAACGGATTCTACAACGTACTTGCTATACGGCATGACTGTGAGGATAACGGTATCCCCTGCCTTGTAGGAACCGTAACTGGAGAGAGTATACGTCCCGGCGTTGAGGGCAGGCGTCAGACCGACCGAGAATTCAACGCTGGAACCGACTTCGGGCACTTCAGGCTTCTCCGGTTCATTCGACTTGATAATCACCTTAAAGGTCGTATCCTCATAGATATAGCAGAAATAGCTTGAGGAAGTCAGTTCGACAGGTTCCCCGTTGACAGAAAGTGTCACTTCATACTCGGATCTGTCAGGCGTAATCCTCAGATGCGCCCTCGTCCCGTAGAGCACATGCTCCAGATCCTCGAGGGGTTTGTCAATGGAAGTGGTGAAGTCATAAATACTGACGCTTCCGTTCCGGCCGTCGAAATCGATGGTAACTTTGCAAGGCTCCTCCACCTTTTCCCATGCGAGTGCGATCTCGCAGGATTCCGTCAAGGTGAATGTTGTATAGACATACTTCCCGTCTTTCTGTTGAGTAAGTTCTTGGGTCTTATCAGTTTCTCCGATGGTAATTGATTTCAGCTTATATCCCGCATCAGTATAGAGATAGATCGTTACGGTGACATCCGTATCCTTTTCCGGAATTACGATGTAGGTCTTTCCCTCTCTTGTCGCGGTGATGGAGGGTAAGGCAGCCGAGGCCGCGCCTTCCTGCGTCATACGGTATCTGCCCCCTTCGGTGAGGCTCACGGTGACGTCATAGCTGACAACCTTTACCTTGAAGGTGACTTCTACCGTCGTATCGGTATCCGCCGTGAAGGTATAATGATCGCCCGTAAGTTCTACGGCAGATCCGTTTACTTTCACACTGTCGACCTCATAGTTTTCCGCGGGGGTCACGGTGACGGTGACGGAAGCGCCCTTTGCGACTTTCCCGTCCACGGGCGCGGGATCCGAAGTGACAGTCCCCTCCGCTTCCGTATAGGTGAGCGTGAGATTGACCGTTTTTACCTTGAAGGTGACTTCTACCGTCGTATCGGTATCCGCCGTGAAGGCGTAATGATCGCCCGTGAGCTCCACGGGAGATCCGTTTACTTTCACACTGTCGATTTCATAGTTTTCCGCGGGGGTCACGGTGACGGTGACGGAAACACCCTTTGCAACTTTCCCATCCACGGGCGCGGGATCCGAAGTAACGGTGCCCTCCGCTTCCGTATAGGTAAGCGTTAAGTTGACTTTCTCCTCCACGGGAGGAACTTCCGTCTTGTCTTTGAAAGCGACAACGACCGTCGTGTCCTTCCCGACATTGAATGTGTACTTGTTTTCCGTAAGGGTCACTGCGCTGTCGTTCACCTTGACGGAATCCACTTCATACTCCGCCTTAGGGGTCACCGTGAGGGTGACAGAGGTCCCTTCCTCATATTTGCCGTCCGCGTTTGCCGATGGCGTAAGGGTGTAGCTCCCCTTCGTCTCGTCGCAGGTTACGGTCACAATATAAGATTTGGTCTCTGCCGTGTCTGCCAGTTCTTCCGCATCATCGCAGGCGGCGAATCCGATCGCACAACCCAACGTGAGCAAAACCGCAAAGCACAGCGCCAAAAGTTTGCTTTTCAGTTTCATATCGTTCTCCTTTTTTCTATATTTGTCTCTCCCGATTTCCCTCGGGTCTAAACACGACGGTAGGACGGGTCGGAGAGGTTGCGGTGAACAAACTCAGGATAAAATCCAACTGCAAACTTGCCCGTCCAAACTTCAGAAAGCTGTCAACGTACGGATGTTTTCGCTCTGAAGCCGACATTCGTCGTCAGAACTTATAAATATACATTTGTATGGTGATTTTATCATATTACCCCCCCCGGTCAACTGTTTTGCGGTATAAAACTGAAATTTTATCCATTTTTATTCATTATTATTTCTTATGGATATGATAAGTTTTATTAAATCCTGCTTATATTTCCGTTTTTTGCCATCAAAAACCCCTCGGGATCTCTCCCGAGGGGAAAAGTTATGAACATACGTCATGGTGAGCGTAGTCGCCCCGCGCGCACGTTCTTTTGTTGTCGAAGCGCGGCACGAGCGCCGCCCTTGGCGCGAAGTAACCATCACCTTATTATAATGCGGTGATCCTTCGACGAGCTCAGGATGACGTGATTTTACTTCGCCCCACCCCCTACCCGTTGCGGCGGCAGGGACCGCCGCAACCCCGTCGGCGAGGCCACGTCTCCTGTCGCTGCGTCCCTCACAGCCCATCGGGCTGTTGAGGAGAATGACGCCGCTCCTCCCCCACGGAGGGGGCACGCGCGCGGGGCAGGATGACGCCGCATCGTTGCCCACTCAGACACCCTTAAAGATCTTCAGCCATTCGGGCAAGCGGGAAATGAACTCCGCGTTGTCGGATGTGCGTTTCATCATGTCGAGAATTCCGTGGACGTTCTCCGTTAGTCCCCTCTCGCGCATTTTGTAGACGCAGGAAAGCTCCTCTTCCGAAAGAAGAAGCTCCTCTTTTCTCGTTCCCGAACGGCGGATATCGACGGCGGGGAAGATCCGCCGCTCCGCGAGCTCGCGGGAGAGGAAAATATCCGCATTGCCCGTTCCCTTAAATTCCTCGTAAATGATATCGTCCATGCGGCTTCCCGTTTCCACGAGCGCGGTCGCAAGAATGGTGAGGCTTCCCCCCTCCACGGTGTTCCGTGCCGCGCCGAAGAAGCGTTTCGGTTCGGCGAGCGCACCAGCGTCAAGCCCGCCCGAAAGCGTTTTGCCCGTGCTCTCCGTCACATAATTATAGGCGCGGGTGAGTTTTGTGAGCGAATCGAGCAGGATGATGACGTCCTGTCCGAGTTCGACAAGCCGTTTCGCATGCTCTACGGTGAGCTCTGCGGCACGCACATGGTGATCTGCCGTTTCGTCGAAGGTCGAATAGACCACATGCGCGTCGGGGACGCTCATCCTGAAATCGGTGACCTCTTCCGGCCTCTCGTCAATCAGAAGGACGATGACCTCGATGTCCGTATGGTTCTCACAGAGCGCACGGGCGATGTTCTTCAAAAGGGTCGTCTTTCCTGCCTTGGGCGGGGCGATGATGAGTCCGCGCTGCCCTCTGCCGATCGGGACGAACAGATCGAGAAGTCTGAGCGAAAGTTCGGAATTGTTCTTGGAAAGCTGAATTTTTTGGTCTGCATACTGCGCCGTGAGCCCATCGAACAGCGGGCGCGCCTCATAATTGCCCTGCGCATACCCGTTCACCGTCCCGAGAAGATCCATGGCGGGAGAATCGTTTTTCTGGCGGGGCGTCGCCGTGCAAGTCACAAAATCCCCTTCCCTGAGTTTCAGATTATGAATGGCGGGCGCGGAGATGAACACGTCGCTGCCGTCGTTGGAAGGCTGGCAATTTCTGGCGCGCAGGAACCCGTACCCCGCTCCCGTGATCTCGAGAATGCCTTTATAGACGATCTGTTCGTCGGGCGGAATGTATTGGGGCGCGTCGGGAGAGGAAACGACGAACGCTTTCCGCTTGTCCGTTTCGAACATGCGCTTGATCCGCTGTAATTGCTCCGTGATCGAGGGATCGAGATAATTCTGCTTGGGCGGGGCGCCGCGGTTCGATCTCGGCACGGGAAGAGCACGGCCAATCAGAATATTGACGATCGATTCCACAAGCGCTTCCTTGTTTGTGGCGCTCGCCTGCCCTACGCCGACGTTTCTGCCGACGATACGCAGCGTAACAATGGGCAAGGTATCCAGATACTGCTTATACATCTCCGCCGCTATGTCTTTATCGTACTCGTTCATATCTTAACTACGCTCCATAATAATAATTTTCTTTTCCTTTTTGAGCTCGCCGCAGCTTAAAACGACTTCGCTCATTCTCTCCGCCTTTGCCTGCATACAGGAGAGGAACTGCTTCTCGTCCGAAACGTCCACCTTCAACCCCTTCACCTTGTAGTGCATAGGAATGGCGACGGCGGGAGAAACACGCCTTACGATCTCCGCGGCTTCCGCGCCGCCGATCGTATAATTTCCGCCGACGGGAAGAAGCAAGACGTCGGGACTGCCGATCCGCTCAAACAGATCCTCCGAAAGTTTTTCACCGAGATCTCCCAAGTGACAGATGCGGATCCCGTCCATCACAAAGGAAAAAATAAGATTCTTGCCCCGTTTTTGCCCGCCGGCGTCGTCGTGAAAGCTCTCCTTTGCCTCAATTCTGATCCCGCGGAAGAGGTAGTTCCCCGCACGGTCGAAGACGGCGGGAGATCCGCCGACGGCTCCGATATTGCAATGGTCGTAATGGCCGTGGCTCACCGTGACGGCATCTGCACGCAGCATGGGAAAATCAAGCCCGATATCCCCATAGGGATCCGTAACGATGGCTGTTCCCGCGCTGTCTGTGAAAAGAAAGCACGAGTGCCCGATATAACGTATTTTCATATATCCTCCGAAATACCTTGAATCAAAACAGAAAGCCGAAACTTTTGTAAAACTTTACCGAAATCAAGAACGTAAACGAGCGTAACCGAAAGTCCGTCTAAAAAACGGCCGACAGAGTATGTCTCCGTAAACAGTGGGATCTTTGCGGCCGCGCCGCCACATTCCATTGTGAAGAAAGAGTTTTGTCCTGCGGAAAACTCCGCCGAAAGCCCGCTTGAACCGAACCGCCGCATCAAAAGGCGGTCACCAAAAATTTCAAGCGTTCCCGTATCTCCCCCGATCGGATATCGAATGCCGACGCCTCCCGGGGGGAAGACCCGAACGCATGGCGCTTCGAATACCGTTTTTTCACCCTCCGTCTCCGTAAGGATTTTAACTTTCACATCCATCTGTTCTATTATAGAACAAATTTTAAGACTTGTAAACCTTTTTTCGGAAATTTATTCCAAAGAAAAAAATTAACGGAAAATTCCATAAAATATTGAGAATTGATAATATTATGTCACGCATAATACTATGTATATCGCGTTTTTCTTGAAATTATAAGCATTTCATTGCCCATCGATATCCCCTCAAGGCGGTTCTGCACATCCGATAGTCGGGAACGATTTTTTCAACTTCCCGCCAAAAGAGAACGCTGTGGTTCATTTGCCTTGTATGGCAGAGCTCATGTGCGGCAAGGTAGTATAAGAGCTCTTCCGTCAAAAAGGCGGCGCGGAAGGAATAGGTGATGTTCCCCTTTGAGCTGCACGCGCCCCACCTGCTCCGCGCGGAACCGATTCGAACTTTTGCACAGTGGAAGCCGAACTTTTCCGCGATCTCCTGTGTGATCTTTTCCATATACGCCCGCATTTCGCGTTTGAGAAGTGCAATCAGCGCCTTTTCCCGTCCTTCCTCGGGCAATAACAGCACACGTTCGCCGAGCCGCGCCCTCCCGCAGACGATCGTCCGCTCTTTCCCGAAGAGGCTGAGCTGCGCCCCGTCCGAAAAATCGGGCATTCCTTCCTCTTCCGCAAGATGGTTTGTGATCCATCGCCTGTGACGCTCAAGAAAGATCAAAAGTTTGCCGTCGTCCATCCAAATTGGGGCCCGAAGGAAGATCTTTCCGTCTTTGACGCTCAGAACGATGCTCTTTCTTTGCTTCCGTTCGACGGTCACTTCGTTCAAATCGAAAAGAATTTTTCCGATTGTCACATTTTTTCGTCCTTTTTCGCCATTTGAACGCATTTTGTTGACTCCTTTCCGAGAAAGTGGTATCATATCTCTATGGATTTTTACAGAGTAAAACCGCTGAAAACACGGGAGATCGGCGTCCGTGTACCGGCGTCCAAGAGCATATTGAACCGTGCACTGCTCCTCTCCGCGCTCACGGACGGAGACACCCGCCTGATCTGCAACGATTACGGCGACGATACCGAAGCGCTCCTTTCCGCGCTTTCCGCGCTCGGGATCCGCTATGAAATTCAGCCCGACGGAATTCTCGTCCACGGCGGAAAGATCGCCCCGCGGGCGACGCTCGACGTCGCGGGCGCAGGGACCGCGGCACGGTTTTTGACAGCGATCCTCGCATTCCGCGGCGGAGCATACGAACTTCGCGCCTCCGCACAGATGGAACGCCGCCCCATGGAGATCATACCCGCCCTGCGATCGCTCGGCGCAACCATCGAATGCCTCAAATCGGAGGGACATTTCCCCTTCCTCCTTTCGTCAAGCGGCGTCCGCGCCGTCAAGGCGGAGATCGGAACGGATACGAGCACCCAGTATGCGAGCGGCCTCATGCTTGCGGCGGCGCTGGGAAACACCCCTTTCACCGTGGAACTTACGGGAAGCCGCACGGCGGGGAGCTATCTCAAGATGACCGCGGAGCTCATCCGTCGGTTCGGCGGCGGTTGCGAGCGGGTGCAGGACGGCTTTTTCATCACGCCCATCGAGCATGCGCCCGACCGCTTCGAGGTGGAGCCCGATCTTTCCGGGGCGTGCTATTTTTATGCGATCTCCCTTCTCTGCGGCGCGAAAGTGCTCGTCGAAGGGGTCCATGAAAACACATTGCAGGGCGATATCCGCTTTTTGCGCCTCCTCGGCTCCAAGGGCGTACGGATCAAGGATACCGAAGAGGGAATCGTCGCGGACGGCACCCGCCTCCCGTTCTACAACGGCATCGACGAGGACATGCGCGACTATGCCGACCAGACGCTGACCGTTGCCGCCCTTGCCGCATTTGCCGAATCTCCTTCCATCCTCAGGAACGTTTCCCATATCCGAACGCAGGAGTGCGACAGAGTGAGCGCCGTGATCGAAAATCTCAACGCCATGGGCGCGCATGCGTTCACGAACGGAGACGACATCTTTATCGAACCCGCCCCGTTGCATCCCGCATCGATCAAAACGTATGACGACCACCGCGTCGCCATGGCGTTTTCGCTCATCGGCCTTCGGCAGGAAGGGGTTGAGATCGAAAACCCCGACTGTTGCAAAAAGACGTTTCCGCGCTACTTCGACCTGCTCGACAAGATCACGGAGTAAAACAAAACGGTGGGAACCCCCGCCGTTTTCTTCTACTTTTCAAGAAATTTTTTTAAGATCTCAAACAATTCGTCGGAGATGACATGTTCCACGCGGCAGGCGTTATCCTCGGCAAGTTTCCTGTCCGCGCCCATCTGCATGAACACCTCGGTAAACACACGGTGCTTTTCGTAGACGTCCTCCGCCTTCTTCTGCCCCTCCGCCGTGAGCGTGATCTCGCCGTTCGGATCGATGGCGATCAGTCCCCTTTTTAAGAGAAGGTTAACGGCGCGCGAGACGCTTGATTTCGCATAGCCGAGCTCTTCCACGACGTCAACGGAGCGCACCGAGGCGCGCCGCGTTCTCAGGAGCAAAATTGTCTCGAGATACATTTCTTCCGATTCGTGCGTTTGCATACTTCCCCTCATTCTTTGCTGTTATTATACAACAAAAAATTTAATTTGTAAAGACTGATTTTGAAAAAAATTCACTTTTTTATCTCTTTGAAGACGATTGCAGAAAGAGGACCTTCAAACCAGATCCAAAAAACCGTTGGCTTCAAGATAGGCGAAAAGCCCCTCGCAGCCCTCAAGAATATCGCGGAAGGATTCGTCGAAATTCCCCGTGTACCACGGATCGGCAATGGGACGCGGACGGTCGCTAAAATCAAGCAGCATTTTGACTTTCTCCGCATACTTTTCGCCGACGATCCGCTTCATGTCCCTCACATTCCACACATCCATTCCGATGAGCAGGTCAAACGTCTCTCCGTCCTTTGCCGTCATGAGCCTTGCGCGGTGCGGGACGAGGGGGATCCCCCGCGCCCGAAGGCATTCCGCCGTCCCTCTGTGCGGCGGGTTGCCGATCTCGTCGGTATGTGCCGCGGCGGAAGAGACGAGGATCCTTCCCCCCTTTCCGCGGCGGGAAAGAAGGTATGTCATGACACTTTCCGCCATGGGCGAGCGGCAAATATTTCCGTGACAAACAAACAATATACTGTACATTTTGTGTCCTATTTTCACAAGATTGTATATTCTAATTTGTTAATTTTTGATTTTATGATAAATTTAGTGATAATTTTTGTGAAATTGACAAAAATTTTATCAAAAACAGTTGCTTTTTTTCATTGTCCCTGTTATAATGTAGCTATGAAAATATTTTCAGAAAGACTTATGGAACTCAGGAAAGAACGTGGTCTCTCACAGGCCACCGTGGCAAGAGATCTGAGTGTCAGTCTTGGCATCGTCTGCTATTGGGAGACGAACAAGAGTGATCCGACCGCTTCAAACATTGCAAAACTCGCGCGATATTTCAATGTTTCAAGCGACTATTTGCTCGGACTCGCAGACTGATTTTTTTCACTGCTTCAATCCCCCCTTTTTTGAAAGCATTGTCCGATCCTCCGTGGAAAAAATCCAACCGATCCGCTTTCGGGCGGATTTTATTTTGCGCTCAATTTTTCTTCGAGCAAACGCACGCCCTCAAACGGGCTCTTTTTTTTGCAAAAATCCCCGCCGAATGCCGCGGCGTAACGCCAAAGTTCCGCCCTCTCCCCTTCATCCAAATATAATTCGAGAGATTTGAGGCGCTCAAAAATAGGCTCTGCCGCCGCGACATCCGCATCGAGCTGCCACTGCATTTTGAGAAAGAGCAACGCATGATATGCGGGAAGATCCTCCCTCACGACGGGGGCGTCGAACAGCTCTTCGGGGATCTTCGAAAAAGGCAGACGGAAGAGGATCCCCTGCGCCCGCATGACGCGGAGCATGACTTCCTCCTCGGGAGATTTCCTCATAAGCCCCAACAGCACGGCGCCGTCCGTCTTTCCCGCGGGAAGTTCGGCGGGCAGAAGGGCACGGATGCCCTCATAAAGACAGGGCAGAGCAATGAGTCCGCAAAAAAGAAGCCCCGCAGAGTAAGGCAGAACGAGGAAAAGCGCAAGCAAAACCCCTCCCGCGACAAGCGAGAACAGCGCCCCGCCCAAAGTATAGAGAAAAACCTTCCCTCTCGTCCCCTTTCCGTTTTTGGGATACATTTCCGTAGCGCCCGCAAAATTGGGGTTCGTAAACCTGACGCGGCCGTCCGAGATCCTGAAATAGGAGAGCGTAACCGCGGCGCACTTCATTCCCAAAAGCCATCCGAACAGCAAATGCCCGATCTCATGGACGGCAGCGGGAAGGCGGAGAAGGATCGCGGCGAGGAAGAGGAACCACGCTGTCCACTCCCACGCCCCGAGCGGACTCGGCGCGGTAAAATATAGCAAAAGGCAGGCTCCTGCGATCATGCCGATCCAGAGCCCGATGTCCGTAATGCTGTAAAGCGTTCGTTTCGTCTGTCCGCTCATATCAAACCCCTGAGCGTCAAATAGCCCTCTAAATTATCTCTGTCGGAGAATTTGACCATTTCAAGGCGAATTTTTTTCATGATCTCATATAAAAGCAACGCCGCGCCTGCAATGATATCCGCCCGCTTCGGATCCATGCCGCGGAGCTTTTTTCGCTCTGCAACAGGCATGGAAAGGAGCTTGTCGGCCTCATCTTTCACCCATTTTTGCGTCAAAGGCAGTCCCTGCAACCGCCTGCCGTCATAGTCGGAAAGCCCCAAATTCAGGCATGCGAGCGTGGAAGCCGTCCCGCCGACCGCATAAAATTCCCCTTGCGGCACTACAGTGAGAAGGCCGAGCTCTTCTTTGATGCGTCGCTCCAGCTTGTCCCGATCCTCCCCGCACGCATCGAAAAGACGCACGGCGCCGATATTCAGACTTATGGAAAAAGAGCGGGAAGCGATCTCCGTGCTCGCTCCGCCGATGTCGATGACGCCCCCCTCTCGGTCGCCGAGCGCCCCGAGATAGGCAAGCCTCGCCTCATCTTCCCCCGAAACGACGTCGATCTCCAACCCGCAACGCATTTTCACGGCCTCACAAAATTCCGAGCCGTTCTCTGCGGAACGGACGGCTGCCGTCGCAAAAGCACGGACTTCAGCGCCCTGCCCCGTTCCCTCTTCGAAAAAAGCGGAGACGGCAGCGGCGGTGCGGGCGATCGGCTCAGGCTGAATGCGCCGCGTACAGTCGAGCCCTTCCCCGAGACGGGTCGTCACAACCTTTTTATATAAAGTTTTTCCGTCCGCCCATAGCATGAGACGAACGGAATTTGAACCGATGTCGATAATCGCGTATTTCATTTGGATGAGTTATTCGATTTCCATTCCCGCGCCAAAGCATCGTAGAACGCTTTATTGCCATACTTATAGTCGTCGAGTTCCTTTGAATCTGTCTCGATCGCCTGCTTGTACATTTCGATATTTTCCCTCAAATCGGCTTCTTCCGAACTTTTCACGCCCATTTGTACAAACTGAATGATGAGCACGACGACCAGAAAGACGATGAGAAGCACGCCGCCAACGGTCGCCCCGACGGCGATCCGCCTCATCTTGTCTTGCCTGTTTTTTTCGTTTTCATCCATGCCGCGTATTTCCCCTGTAACAATTTGATTCCATTATATACCTTTTTTGCGAAAAAAGCAACGATTTTATGGAAACTTTTCAAATACAGGACGATCCCGAGGATACATCCCAAGAGGTTGTAGAAGCGAAGGGCGGGAAAACCCAGCGCAACGGAACAAAACAAATAATATGCGCCGAAGGCGACACAAAAGAGAAAATCGCACGCAATGCGGACACACTGCCGACGGAATACGGCACGGATGGGAGAAAACGCATCGTAAAGGATCCCGCCGGACACGCCGAGCATGACCGAGACGAGAAAAATGGAAAACCGTGTCATTGGAAGAGCTTTTTCAGCCTTCCCTTTGCGCCGAATTTCACGGAAGAAACATCCCCCGTCGCCGCAAAATTTCCGCTTCCCTCCGAAAAGGAAAGCACTTTCAGCCCGCTTCCTTCGATTTTTACCTTTTTTCCGTTGACCGTGAGGGTAATCGACGTCTCCGAAAACCCGTCGACGCTTGAAACGCCGCTCATCGTTATCTTTTTCTGCTGTTCGACCGTCAGCACGCTCTCTCTTTCTTCACGCATGCTCCACTTTATGCTTGGACAACATTGATTATGCAAAAAACAAAAAAGAGACTATCGGTTCCAGTCTCTTTTAACGGTTATCCAAAGTATTATGTCAGACAAAATACTGTGTTATTGCTCCGCTTTTGCCTTTGCGCGCGCCTTTGCCCGAAGCTCGCTGTCCAAAATACGTTTCCTGATGCGAACGCTCGTCGGCGTGATCTCAAGGAGTTCATCGTCTGCAATAAACTCAAGTGCCTCTTCCAGAGAGAGTTTCTTAGGCGTAATGAGCCGAAGTGCTTCATCCGAAGAAGAGGAACGGGTATTCGTCAGATGTTTTGTCTTACAGACATTGACATTGATGTCCTCATCCTTGGGAGAATATCCGACGACCATCCCCTCGTACACCTGCGTCCCGGGGCCGATAAAGAGCGGTCCCCTGCCCTGCGCGTTGAACAGCCCATAGGTGACGGCTTCGCCCGTTTCGAAAGCGATAAGCGATCCCGAATTTCTGCGTTCGATCTCCCCTTTATAGGGCTGATATTCGAAGAATACCGAGCTCATGACGCCTTCGCCCTTGGTATCCGTCAAGAATTCGCTCTTATAACCGAACAGTCCCCGCGCGGGCACCAAAAATTCAAGCCGCATCCGCGAGCCCATGGCGCTCATATGGACAAGTTCGCCCTTTCTCGTCCCCATGCTCTGGAAGATCGGTCCCGTCATATCCTCGGGAACGTCGACGATCAACCGTTCCACAGGTTCATACCTTTCGCCGTCGATCTCCTTATAGAGGACTTTCGGGGAGCTTACCTGAAATTCGTATCCCTCCCGCCGCATGGTTTCGATGAGAATACTAAGATGCATTTCGCCCCTCCCGCTCACGCGGAACGCATCCGTAGAATCGGTATCTTCGACCCTGAGGGAGACGTCGCGCAACAGTTCACGGTAGAGCCTCTCGCGCAAGTGCCTCGTCGTGACGAACTTGCCTTCCTTCCCCGCAAACGGGGAATCGTTGACCGAAAAGATCATTTCGACCGTCGGTTCGGAGATCTTGACAAAGGAGACGGGCTCCACATGGTCGGATGCGCATACGGTATCGCCGATGTTGATCTTCTCGAGCCCCGAAAAACAGACGATGTCGCCCGCCCGTGCGCTCTCGCAGGGAACGCGGGAAAGCCCCTCGATCTCATAGAGATTTACGAGTTTCCCCCTGAGATTGACTTCCTTATGGTTATAGTTGCAAACTGTGACGTCCGCGGCCTGCCGCGCAACGCCCCGTTCGATCCTGCCGATGCCGATCCTTCCGACGTAATCATTATAATCAATGGAGGAAACAAGAAGCTGCAAGGGGCCTTCATCGTCCATCTCGAGCGGCGGGAAATGGGACAAGATCGTATCGAACAGAGGCGTGAGATCGTTGCCCTGCGAATCCGCATCCAAGGAGGACGTGCCCGCCCTTCCCGAACAATAGATAAAGGGACTGTCGAGCTGCTCGTCCGAAGCGTTCAGATCCATCAAAAGCTCCAAAACTTCATCCTCGACCTCGCCGAGCCGCGCGTCCGGGCGGTCGATCTTATTTATGACGATGATGAGTTTGAGCCCCAACTCAAGCGCCTTTTGCGTGACGAAACGGGTCTGCGGCATGGG